>JAQUWF010000001.1 GCA_028692975.1 Lachnospiraceae bacterium | reverse complement strand
TATTAATCACTTCATTTTCTATCTCGTCTTCCTTCACAAAAGAAAGCACTTTCTGCTCTGTCTGTTTTTCCCTGTTGGGAAAGGTGGTCACTACATACTCTAACTTTGTCATTCCCCCGTCCTTTCTTATCGGATCCCCATACCTCTGCGGTACTCAGATGGGCTCTTGCCCGTGACCTTTTTAAATACCTTGGAGAAATATTTCTCATCCCGGTAGCCCACCCGATAGGCGATCTCATATATTTTCATTTTTTCATCCTGCATATACTCGCAGGCACATTCGATGCGCAGCTGATTGAGATAATCAGAAAATCCAGGACCTTCTTTCTTCGCAAAAAGCGTGGACAGATAAGAGGTTGACACGCCTACCTTCTCCGCCACGATCATCTGGCTCAGTTCTTCATCCATGTGTTCTTTCATGTACTCGATAGCGTTTTTGACGATCTGATTCCCGGCGTCCGAAGGTGCCTCCACCACCGGTTCCTGGCTGCCCACCAGACTTTCCAGTTTCTGGACCAGTTCTGTGGATCGGCACGGCTTCAGCAGATAGTCCAGCGCCCCCAGGCGCAGTGCCTGCTGGGCATAGGAAAAGGTATCGTATCCAGATAAAATAATCGTCTTGGGGCAGACGCCCGCCGCCACTGCTTCACGCATGACATCCAGTCCCGATTTGCCCGGCATCTGTATATCCAGCACCATAACATCTGGATGGTGCTTGTAGATAATATCCAGCGCCCCCTGTCCGGATGTGGCACAATAAACTTTTTTGAAACAGGTCGTATGCTTTTCAATATACCACGCCATCCCATGCAATATCGTCTCTTCGTCGTCTACCAGTAACAGGCGCATATCTTTTTGCTGCATATTTTCCACTCCCATTCTCTTTTATTCCTTTGGAATGCGGATGATGACCTTCGTCCCCTCATTGACCTTGCTGAATATCTTCAACACAAAGTCATCTTCGTACCGCAGTTGCAGTCGTTCCTTAATATTATGGATCGCATAATGTCCGATGCGGCTGCCCGCATAATATTCGCTGTCCGCAAGCAGTATCTGATCTGCCTCCTCCTGGTCCATACCGATGCCATTATCCTCGATAAGGAATGTCAGATAACCATCCTCTTCTCTTCCGCTCACGGTGACCATGCCTTCCTTATCCACAGCTTCCAGGCCATGTACAATAGCATTTTCCACAAAAGGCTGCAGGAGCAGTTTACTGATCATACAATCCTGTATGTCTTTCTCCACATCAATCTTGTAATCCAGTTTCTTGGCGAACCGCATCTTCTGAATCTGCAGATAACAGGTGATCAGCTCGATTTCTTTCGCCACCCGGATCCGGGACTGTCCCTGACTCAACAGCAGACGGAACAGTTTCGACAGGGACAAAATATCCTCCGCCAGTTCTTCATTATCCGCTCCCATAGCCTGCCAATACAGAGAATCCAGCACATTGTAAAGGAAATGAGGATTAATCTGGGCCTGCAGTGCATTCAGTTCTATTTCTTTTTCTTTCAGCGCAATAACATAATTCTCGTTAATCAGGGTTTTGATATCCCCAACCATCTTATTAAATGCCTCGGCCAGCTGGCCGATCTCATCCTGTGCATATACCTCGGTCTGCTGCTCGAAGTCACCGTTCCGGAATTTCTCCATGGAACTGCCAAGTTTAGCTATGGGCTTTACGATAGAATTGGACATGAGCAGTGACAGCGGCCACGCTCCGACCAGCAGGGCTATAAACAGCACGATAGGTATGGCAAGATTCCCCTTGGCCTGTTTCGTCCAGTTGGTTTTGGGGGACATGTAACATACGATACCGTCTGTCTGTGTACTCTTAGCGCCAAATATGTAATAGCCATTTGCCTGATAGCGGAATTGCGTCTGTTTGCTGGTGGGCTGCAGTTCTTCCCGTTCCATAAAGTCTTCCACGATCTTATCCTTGATCTCTCCGACCTGGGCAAACACCTCTCCCGTGCTGTCCAGAACCACCATGCCCTCATTGGGCGCCTGCAGCATACTCTGACAGCTTTCCGTATAGCGGGACGCATCCAGACCTATGGCAAGGAAGCCGATTCGTTTACTCTTGGACAGATTATAAAGTTCCCGACATGCGATTACCTTATCTGAACGATTCCTGATATAAATCCCCCGCTCGTTGGCTGGGACTTTCTGCCACACCACGTCCCCCTGGGCTTCGATAGCCTTTTCGTATATGGGGAATCGCCGTATCTCTTCTATATTTGTATTATGTACACTGCCGTCACGGCTCTGGTAATACACCTCCGCACCGCTCTCCGGGTACAGGATTACCGTCTTAATCTGGCTTTTTATCGCCAGGATGTCCTCCAGAAAGGTGATGGGCGTGCGCAGTTTCCAGAACAAGGCCGCATTGTTTACATTCTCCGGCTCATCCAAAAGCACGTTATTGATCTGCCGGTTCACTGCAAAATAATCCGATATATCCAATGCATCCTGTTCCATATAATCAATCTCGTCACACACAGACTTGGTCAGCCGTTCGTACAACTGGGTGTCGTCCTTTAGGGTGTTCGAATAATTATAGAAGAAAATCAGCACTGACGCAATAATAAGCAGAGGAAAAAGAACTGCATAGGTGGACAGAATAATCTTCTGCCTGATGTTCAAATCACGATACCTGCGCAATATTTTTGATTTCTTTTTCCCCTGCCCCATAAGTCACACTCCGGATAAATTTTTATCTTTATAGTTTACCCTTTCACTGCTCCCATGGCAACCCCTTTGGTAATCTGTTTGTTCAAAATTACATAAATTATAACCATCGGTGCCGCCGTCAGCGCCATGACCGCAAACTGTACAGAGTAGTTCGACGCGTACATTCCGGTAAATTCCAGTACGGAAAACGGCAGTGTCTTCCAGGTGGAAGTGCTCAGATAGGTACTTGCCATAATGAATTCATTCCAGTTATTTAAGAAGGTCATGATTGCCACCGTCACCAGTGAAGATTTCAGCATAGGTGTGATGATAATACCAATAATACGATAGATTCCGCAGCCGTCCATAATGGCGGCCTCCTCAATCTCCTTGGGGATACTCTCCATGAAACTGGAAGTCAGGAACAGTCCCTGGGGCAGTGAAAACGCCACATAAGGTATCAAAAGTGCCCACAGTGTATCCAGAAGATGCAGTTTATCGTAGATAACGTAGTTCGGAAGCAGCGTAGCATGGATCGGGATCATCATGCCCAGCAGGATCACATTTCTTACGGTTGAAGATAATTTCCAGTGCATTCTTGTGGTGGCGAATGCAGTGATGATGGAGATCACGATAACGATCAGCACCGCCAGCACATTCACGATCAGACTGTTGCGCAGATACAGCAGCACATGTCCGTCCCGGAATGCGGTCGCATAGTTATCCCAGCGGAAAACCTTCGGAATAATCAAAAGACCATTGGTAAACATTTCGTTGTTGCTTGCTACAGAGAAGTCAAGAAGCCAGATAAGTGGGAAGATCTGAATCACCGCCACCGCAATGAGGATGATCCATAAAATAATTTTGCCGGGCGTAATTTTCTTTTTATTTGTCATTTTCTCTTCCGCCCCTCTCTCTCTTTGAATATAACATTCAGTACCTGCGTCGCCAGAACACAGACAATGACAAATACTACACTGATGGCATTGCCATAGCCGTAGCGGAAGGAGCTAAACGCCTGCTTGTATAAGTAATTTGCTGTAAACTGGGTCTCGTTGCCAGGGCCGCCGTTGGTCAGCAGGTATACCGTCTCCATCTGTTTTAATGCGGAGATGATCGCCAGCGTCACATTTACCTGAATAACCGGCTTCATAAGCGGCAGTGTGATCTTTAAGAATGTCTGCTTGTTGTCTGCGCCGTCGATGGAAGCCGCCTCATACAGGGTCGGGTCGATGTTTTTGATACCGGTGTAGTAGATCAGCATACCCCAGCCAAAGCCGTGCCAGATCAGAACGATGAGCACTGCCCAGATTGCTGTGCCGCTGCCCAGCCAGTTGGTATCGCCTTTTCCACCAAAGATTTTTGCGATGTTGTTTAATAATCCAAAGTTTGGATTGTAGATGAATTTCCATAAGTACGCGATAACGGCTACTGAGATAACGTTTGGCAGAAAGTATACACAACGGAAAAATCCTTCTGCATGTTTTCCTTTCCGGTCCAGCAGTGCTGCAGTCATAATAGCCAGTGGATGCTGGATGATGATAAACCCTGCTGCCAGCAGCAGGGAGTTCAGCATAGAACGCCAGAAAGCCTTGTCGCCCATTAATTCTTTAAAATTGGTAAATCCTATGAAGTTGTAGCTGCCCAGCCCGCTGAAATCTGTAAATGAATAAAATGCACTCAGACAGATAGGCGCGAGGATTGCAAAGACAAAGCAAATGATGCCGGGCAATACCAGACTGGCGATAACCGCCTTATTACTATATGCTTTTTGCATGTTGCCTCCTGTTTTTTCAGACAATGAGAGCCGCCTTACGTTCTATGGTCGGCGGCTCTCATCTGGATTAATCGTAGCGATTCAGTACGTGATTAGTTACGATTGTTCTTTATTTACACGCATCTGCCAGTTTCTGCAGATACTCATCTGACGTGATAGAACCGATTGCAACTTCCTGCGTAGAGTCTTCGCAGATTGTCTTGAATTCGGATGTTCCCATGTCTCCGAGAGGTGTTCCTGAAAGATTGGTAGAGTTCTTAACGATCTCAGTAAACTGTTTCTGTACTTCTGTCTCTTTGCCTGTTGCAAACTGAGAGAAGTCCTGAGCTGACATACAAACACCATTTTCCCATGCGATCTTGGTCCATTCTTCCGGCTGGAACATGAAGTTCAATAACTTGATTGCTTCTTCTTTGTTAGCAGCTTTTTCTGTTACTGCGTAGCCGCCGCCGTTCCATGCTGTGATGTCTGTTGCTTTTGCTTTGCCGCCTTCTACAGATGGCATTGTGAATACGCGGATGTTGTCGCGAACTTCAGGATCGATATCCTGATTTGTTGCCATACTCATGTCCCAGCTGCCCATGTAGTACATAGCTGACTGACCATTGATGAACAGGTTCTGTGCTGTACCGTAATCAGTTGTCTCGAAGCCTGTCTGGAACAGACCTTTTTTCGCACTGTCTACAAGAATATCAGTTGCTTTCTTGAATGTAGGATCTGAGAAGTCTGCGTTTGCGATTGCATCATGTGTTTTCTGCATAACGCCTGAGCCGTCGATCTGCTGCATTGCATCTGTAATGAAAATATCAAGTGGCCATTTGTCTGCGCCGTCCATCGCTACTGGAATGATACCTGCTGCATTGATCTTGTCTGCCAGTGCATAAAGATCATCAAATGTTGTCGGTACTTCCCAGCCGTTATCCTTGAACATCTTCTCATTATAGTAGAAGCCAAGTACGTCTGTGTTACGAGCCAGTCCATATAATTTGCCGTCTTTGGAGAATCCATCCAGAGAACCTTCGATGAATCCGTAGTCTTTGTAGTCGTCTTTGTTTAATTCTGCAAGGATCCCGGCATCCATTACTTCATCGATGAATCCAGGCTGTCCCCATACGTTAACCAGGTCAGGCATCTGACTGCCGGAAGCGTATGCTTTAAATTTGGTCTTGTATGCTTCGTCATCCAGTGCTTCTACTTCGATGGTAACATTTGGATTTGCTTTTTTGTAATCATCAAAGATCGTCTGCTCTACAAGTCCCTGTCCCGAAGTTCTGTCTGGAAGATTGGAGAATACCTTGATGGTGACTGGATCTCCGGCTGCTGCTGTGTCTTCTTTTTTGTCTTCTTCCTTCGCTGTATCGTCTGCTTTTGCTGTGTCATCTTTCTTGTCTGTGCTCTCTGTTTTTGTGTCATCTGTGGCAGCTGCTTTGTCTGTACTTCCGCAGGCTCCCAATGACAATGCCATAGCTGCTGCAAGTGTCAATGCTAATGCTTTTCTCTTCATACTTGTTTCCTCCCTGTTTTGAACGATTCATTCGTTCTTATGTCATTAAGTATAGCAACTATCTTTATGAATTTTAACTTACGATTTTATAAAATGGTGTAATTTTTTTATATATATTTTACACTATTTTATACTATTTTTCATTTTTTTGTGCAGTTTTACCCCACCGATATACAAAAAGCGCCTTCATTCTCTGCATAGAGAAATCCCCCCACTCTTCCTGTGGAGGGATTTCTTTCACTCTATTTACATATTACTCTGCCTTTGATTCACATTCTTCCGGATATAATTTCCGATATTCGTAATGCACATAAGGGTGATCACAAGGAACAATCCCGGGATCAAAATCATCCACCAGGAGTTGGTCATCAGCGCTTTTTCCGCAAGGGAGAGCATACTTCCCCAGGAAATCACCTCGATAGGCAGGCCGATACCCAGGAAACTCAAGGTAGATTCCGCTACGATGGCTCCCCGCACATTCATGACTACCATGAACATAATAGACGAGACAAAGTTCGGCAGCAAATGTACCCGCAGGATATGCCAGAAGCCACCGCCCATGCACCGGGAAGCGATCACGTACTCGCTTTCCCTGATCTGCCGCACCTCTGTGCGCACGATCTTGGAAATGCTCATCCAGCTGGTGATCCCGATGACAAAAGCAATCACCAGGATATTATCCTTTCCAATCAGTGCCTGCACAAAAATAATAATCAGGATAGAGGGAATACTCAGCAGAATTTCTGTAAACCGCATCATACCCTCATCCAGCCATCCTGGCGCGATCCCGCTGATGGAACCATACACCACGGCAATAAATGTGGATAACACCGTAGCAAGGATACCGATAAAAAGGGAAATCCTTCCGCCGTATAAAATCATGGAAAAAATATCTCTGCCCATAGTATCCGTCCCGAACCAGAATTCCCCATTTGGTGCCAGATTATAACTGGCCAGGTCCATATAGGTAGGATCATGGGTCATGAAAAATCTGCAGCCCACACAGGCCAGTATGATGATTCCCAGAATGACCATGGAACAGATCGGTCTGCCTGTCCACCAATGCTGCTTTCTTTCCACCGGCACCACCGTATCCTTATAACCGGCGCCAACCAGTTGAAATGTCTTATCTGCTTCCATCAGCCGCCACCTCCATGATCTCAGGTTCTTTCATCCGCGGATCGATAGCCTCGCTGATCGCCTGACCAGTAATATTGCCAAAGATAACCACAATACCTGTAATAAGGCAGAGCACCATGAGCATATTATAGTCATGATACTTGGCGCTCTCGAAAGAAAGCGTGCCGATGCCCGGATAGGAAAATACCATTTCCACAATATAAGTCCCCTCCACGATATGGGGCAGGGATATCGCCATAATGCTGATAAACGCAGGCATAATATTCCGCACGCAATGCTGGTACATAATGCGGCGGCGGGACATGCCCTTTGCTTTGGCCAGCAGTACATAGTCCTGTCGTATCTCCTCCAGCAGCTTGTTGCGGATCATGTAGGCGTAATACCATAAATGACTCATGACAACCACTACCATAGGCAGGATCAGATGTGTGAGCCTGCTGGAAATGCTGGAAGACTGCCCCAGAGCGTAGGCCCCGCTGCCCGGAAGCAGCCGCAGATTCACACTGAAAATCAGAATCAGCACCAGGGACAGCCAGAATTCCGGAATACAGCTGGTGATGGTGCCCACCTTACAGATAATGCGGTCCAGCCAGCTATTTTCATGGAATGCGCACAAAATACCAAGGAGCAGGGCAAGCAAAAAGGTAAGGATAAATCCCACCCCGCCCAGGATCAGCGTATTGACCAGCCGCCCCTCAATAACTTTCATAACATCCTGCTTGTATTTAAAGGACATTCCGAAGTCACCGGACACGGCATTTTTCACCCATTTCACATACTGTACCACCATGGATTCATTGAGTCCCAGCCGTTCCATGGCCCGATCCTTCTCCTCCGGGGACATGCGCTCCGCCCGGTCGCCGTAATAAGATACCAGCGGATCGCCCGGCGCCAGCCGTGACATGGCAAAAACCAGCACGGACAGGCAGAACACCGACAAAAGAAAGATCAGTATGCGTCTTCTATATGAGATTTTCATGATCTGCCTCCTCCTGCATGACCCAGTGGCCCTCTTCTGCTTCCACCATGATTCCCGTATTCCATATGGATGCAGCATCATAAGTCACGCTGCTTCGCTTCTTCTCAAGCGCCGGATCCGGAACAGGTATGGCCGACAGTAAAGATTTCGTATAAGAATGTAGTGGATTCTGGAAAATCTTTTCCGTCTCCCCCATCTCCACCAGATGTCCCTTGCACATGACACCCACCCGGTCACTCAGGTAGCGCACCATGGACAGATCATGGGCAATAAACAAAATAGCGCAGTCATGTTCCTCCTGCAAATGCTGGAACAGTTTGATCACCTGCGCCTGTATGGATACATCCAAAGACGCAATAGGCTCATCCGCCACCAGAAGCCGCGGTTTCATGCCAAAGGCGCGGGCGATGGCGATGCGCTGTCTCTGCCCGCCGGACAGTTCCGATGGACGCCGGTTCAGATAATTTTCCTCCAGCCCCACCATCTCCAGCTGCTGCCGCACATACTGGTCTAATTCCTCTTTTTCGGAAAAAATATGCTGGATACGCAGAGGTTCCGCCACGATATCCTTCGTCTTCATGCGCTGATTCAGTGCCGAAGCCGAATCCTGGAAAATAATCTGCCGTTCTCTCTGAAGCCTTGTTTTATGTTGTTCCCGCTCCTTCTTGTCGCACAGATTGATACCGTCATACCGTATGGTTCCCTCGGTTGGTTCGTAAATATTCATAAGGCACCGCGCCACCGTGGACTTCCCTGAACCAGATTCGCCCACCAGGCTGAAGATCTCGTCACGTCTGATCTGGAAGGAAACATGGTGCACTGCCTTGATGCTTTTCTTTTTGCCCATGGGAAACTGATGGGTCAGTCCCTGCACATCTACTAATATATCCTTATTTTCCATCATGCGCCGCACCTCCTTTTGCTGATTTCACGAAAAGGTGATACAACTTCCGGTGCGTGCTCATCCAAAAGCCAGGTAGCCGCAAAATGAGTCTCACTCACCGGGAAAAATGGCGGCATTTCCTCATAGTCGATCTCCATGGCATACGGATTTCTCACGGCAAAAGCATCCCCTTTGGGCGGCGGTGTCAGATGGGGCGGAAAGCCCGGTATGGCCTGCAGCTCGCCTTTTGCCCTGGCATAATAAGGCAGGGCACTCAAAAGCCCCCAGGTATACGGATGTCTCGCATCGTAAAAAATCTCCTCCGCCATGCCGTATTCCACGATCTTACCCGCATACATGACTGCAACACGGTCCGCGATCTTTGCTACCACGCCAAGATCATGGGTGACAAAAAGGATACTCATATTTCTCTTTTTCTGTATTTCTTTCAACAGATTCAAGATCTCAGCCTGAATAGTCACATCCAGCGCCGTGGTGGGTTCGTCCGCGATCAAGATCTGTGGGTCAGCCGCAAGGGCTATGGCCATGACGCACCGCTGACGCATACCGCCGGAAAAATGGTATGGGTAAGAATCGTAACGGCTCTCCGCATCGGGAATACCCACCAGTTCCAGCAATTCCAGGACTTTTGCCTTTATCTGCTGCCTGTTTAGTTCCCGGTTATGCAGTTTGACAGCCTCCGCGATCTGGCGGCCTATGGTCATAGTTGGATTCAGCGAGGTAAGCGGATCCTGAAAGATCATGGAGATTCCGCTCCCCCGCAGCAGCTGCATTTCCCGCTCCGAAAGTGTTCGTATATCCCTATCGTCCTTTAAAATCTCGCCTGACTTGATTCTGGCATCTTTGGACAAAAGCCCCATGATTGCCTTGCAGAATACAGACTTCCCACACCCGGACTCACCAACGAGAGCAAGGACCTCCCCCTGTCTTAACGACAAGGAGACGTCCCTTACTGCTTCGGTTTCTCCGTCAGCCGTGAAAAAGCTGACGGAAAGATTATTGATTTCTAATGCATATTGCTTGTTCATTACATTGTCCAATCTGCAACATTCCAGAAAATACCTACGCCGTGGTGTCCCAAAACCGTATTTTCAGAAATGCCCTGTACATTTTTATTTACCACATAGTCTACGTCCACGTAGCAGAAGAAGGTGTATGCCGGATTCAATGCCAGTGCCTCCTGAAATTTCGCATATGCTTCTTTTCTTGCTGCTTCGTCATCTGTCTGGCGTGCCTCGGTCAGATATTTATCTACATCCGCATTGGAATATCCATTGTAGTTGCTTCCCTTATCTGTTCCGAATACTTTGTATGTATGATCATCTGCATCAAAGGGGCTGCCCCATCCGATGAGGAATGCTTCCTGATTCGCCCAGTCGATCTCGGACTGTACCTGGCTCTTGGCATCTACGCCGATTTCCTTCAGCTGCTGCGATGCGATAGCCGCCATATCTGCACGTACCTGATCGCCTTCCATAACATTGATGGTGAAAGAAAGCTTCTGTCCGTCCTTCTCGTAAATGCCGTCGCCGCCCAACGTCCAGCCTGCTGCCTCGATGATTTCCTTGGCTTTTGCCGGATCATAGTTGTACTGTTCCACATTTTCATCGTTATATTTGTTTCTCTGCAGCGGGCCGTAAGCTACGACTCCCTCACCCAGCAGCACGCTGTCCACCATAGCCTGGCGGTCGATACCGTAATTGATTCCCGGGATAACGTCTGCATTTTTCTTCCAGAATTCATTGTTAAAGTTATACATGATACCGCGGTAGTCGGCTGTCTTCATATCATAAGTCGTGTACCGCTCATCCTCTTTGAAATTCTGTGCATCCTTCGGTGTGATCTTCGCCATGTCAAGCTCGCCGGCTTTCAGCTGCAGTGCCTTGGTAATATCATCCGGCACGATCTTGAATACGATGGTTTCGATCTTCGGAGCACCTTTATAATAATCTTCATTCTTCACCAGGGTAATGCTCTGGCCCTCGTCCCATTCCTGTAATTTGTAAGCTCCTGTGCCTACAGGTGCATGGAAATATTCATCTGTCTGCATATCCTTACCGTCCAGCAGATGCTTCGGCAGAATTCCGATGGTCATATACTCCAGAAACGCTACATTCTTGTCCGCCAGTGTGAATGTAACCGTCTTCTCATCCACAACGGTAATGTCTGTCACGTCCTCATAGTTGGATGCGATCTCAGATTCATTGTCCGGATTTTTAATCGCTTCGATGGTGAATTTGACGTCATCGGCAGTAAATGGTTCTCCATCATGCCATTTCACGCCATCTCTCAGATGAAATGTATATGTGTTGGTCGCATCATCCAGATCCCAGGATTCCGCCAGACCCGATGTCACATTATTATCCGCATCATGCGCAGTCAATCCATCAAATAACAACACATTAATCTCACCGTGCTCATCGATAGCAGGATTAATACGGGTATAATCATTGCTGCCGTATACCAGAGTCGTCCCCTCGGCTGTATCAGACTTGTCTTCAGCAGCCTCCTTGGCCGGTGTCTCTGTCTCTTCTTTTGTTGTTTCTGCTGCAGTGTCTTTGTTTTCTGCTACATTCGTGCTGCCGCAGCCGGCTAAAAGACTTCCCACAGTTGCCAGAGTGACTAAAACGGCTATTAGTTTCTTTTTCATTTCTTTTCCTCCATGATGTATCCTTGTTGTAATTTTGACCTTTTGATGTGTCGTTTTTTTAGTATATTAGATTGCCATGTTCTTAACAAGCCCCCTGGGGGGTTCTTTTTTCATATTTTATTGCAAAATAAAAAAAGCCCGGATATTCCGATGAATGAATTCGAAATATCTGGACTCTTGTTATGCTTCTGTATTATAAAGCAAGGCGAAGTATTTCCTCCACGTCTGCTTTCTCCAACGGTACCATACTGCCCAGGGGACCATCTATCACGGCTTTTTCTGCCATGATCGAGAATTTGTCGTCCCCGATGCCTGCTTCGGTCAGGGTGGTTGCCAGACCAAGGCTCTTATAAAAGGCGATCAGATGTCTGATGCCCGCCTCAAGAATCTCCTTTTTGCTTTTTCCTTCTGCTTCTACGCCGAAAACACGCACGGCGAACTGGCAGAGTTTATCTGGATTTTTCTGGCCTACGTAGCGCATCCATGCCGGGAACACGATAGCGAGGCCTGCACCGTGGGCGATATCGTAGATGGCGCTGATCTCATGCTCGATGCCGTGGCTGGACCAGTCTTCTTTCCGGCCTCTGCCCAGTAGCCCGTTATGGCCCACATTGCCGGTCCACATTACCTCTGCCCATGCATCATAATCTTTTGGATCCTCCAGGACCTTTGGAAGATTCTGCATAAGGGAGATCATCGCCCCCTCGCAAAGCCGGTCAGACAGATCCGTGTGATCGTTGGGTGAAAAATAGCGTTCCAGAATATGTGCCAGAATATCTGCACCGCCTGCCGCCACCTGATGCTTCGGCAGGGTGTAGCAAAGCTCCGGATTGAGCAGAGCAAACTGTGGATACATAAAGTCTGCGCAGCAGGAACGCTTGTCCTGATGCTCCTCGTCTGTGATCACGCTGCCGTCGCTGCTTTCGCTGCCCGCTGCCGGTATGGTCAGCACAACGCCAACGGGAAGCATTTTCTCAGGGGATTTGCCCCTCTTATAGAAATCCCATACGTCCCCCTCGTAGGGAACGCCCACTGCGATAGCCTTGGAGGAATCAATAACACTTCCGCCGCCCACAGCCAGGATAAAGCCGATATTTTCTTTCCTGCATAAGTCAATGCCTTCCCGCACCAGAGAAAGACGCGGATTCGGCTGTACGCCGCCCAATTCCACATACTCCACGCCTGCCGCCTGCAGGGACTGTACCACTGCGTCGTAAGTCCCTGTAGCCTTGATACTCTTACCGCCGTAGTGCAGCAGCACCTTTTTTGTATATTTTGCGGTCTCTTCACCCGCCTGTTTGTGTACTCCTTTTCCAAAGATAATCCTGGTAGGATTATGCCATACAAAATTCTCCATATTCTACTTTCCCTCTTTCTTATATTTTTCCCGTGCCTGTTCCATCATGAGATAAAACGCCTGACCCTCCGGAGATATCCCCGGCTTGTCAAAGGTAGGCGCCCCGCAGACGCCGCGAACAAATCCATATTCATCAACCTGAGCATTTACCGCATCACACAGCGCATCTGCTTCCTGCTCATATTCCGCTGGGAGCCAGCCCATACGCAGGCCCTCATACATGGTATAGGCGCACATCTGAGCAAAATTCGTCTCCACAAAGGTGCATGGATCATCCAGCACATCGTAGAACAGACCGTTGCTTGTGCGGTAGGGCAGTGCACTCTTTAAAAGTGTCTTGGTCATATTCTGCAGACGCAGGATATCCTTCTCGTAATCCTCAGCAGGCAGAAGACGGATCAAACGGATCATAGCCGTCAGGGTCCAGCCATTGCCCACACCCCAGTGGACATCGTGGGTAAATATCTTTTTGTCGTCCTCCCATTTGTGGCGCATCAGCCGTACTTTCTCATCATAAAGTGCATGGAAATAAGCATAAAAGGTATGCAGTGCCTCTTCCGGGTAACCCGCCGCAGCCAGAAACGGCGGCAGCATATAGGTAGAATCCACCCAGAATTCATGTCCCGTAGTCAGATGATAGCATATTCCGTCTTTATTCCGGGGTGCTTTATGTCTCGCCCACTCCAAAAGTTTATCTCGCCCGGCAATCAGTTCCGCATCCTGCGTCGTCTGGCAGGCCGCGCAAAGGGCTTCCCCCACCGCACATGGATCCGTCACGCCGTCCATTACTCCTATAGTCGCCGGTCGTCCGTCTTCCATACTCCGATAGACCGCTTCCTTCGCCAGTGCCGTCACCACATCCATATGTCCGCATTCCAGAAATGCCTGCATAGCCATGCCCTGTTCCCAGGAATGGCGCTGCATGGACAGCAGCGCAAGTGCCGCTTTTTTTCTTCTTCCTTCCATCCTTTCGAGCCTCCACAGTTTTTCATTTTCTGTTTCAACTATATCATTGGCAAGGACCATCCGAAAGATAGTAAACTTTGGAAAAGGTGTAAATTTTTCCTACTCTATCAGACAAATACGTTGGATAGAACCTGATAATCCCCATCCACCTTTTTCAGCGTGGTCCGGCATTTAGAGTAATATTCGCTTTCCATAGGAGCAAACTCCAGCACATAGGTCTCTGCGTCTGTTTTTTGACCGCTTACACACTCATACTTTGTATAATTCGTATCACCATGTTCTTGTACCCAGACATCGGTAGCCGGAAGATAGACCCAGTCGAACGATGCCACAACATCATCCAGAGCAACACCCAGTTTTCTCTGCAGATACGCATCAATATCCGCCGCTTTCAGCACGGTACAGTCTGTATAGATCTCATCACTGCCGGTGCTCATAAGGTAAGACTGTATCTCCTCATCGGTCAGTTGTCTGCTCTCCATTCCTGCACCCGTGTAAAAAATCTCATGCAGATTCGCATCATGCGGATCCGCATAGTCCGACATAAGCAGTCCGTAATTTTCCTGTTTCTGGGCCCACTGGGTAAACTGCTCTAATTCCGCAGCACTCAGACTGCCGTCTGCGGTTTCTTCCGGCGTTTCTTCCGCCTTTGTAACCTCCGGTGTTGCCTCCGGAACCATTGTTTCCTCCGGCACTTTTGTCTCCTGCGGTATCTCTGTGGCTATGGGCGTCTCTGTCACTTCCGGTGTTTCTGTAGCCTCAGCCGTAATCTCCTCCTGACCGCCTTTCAATGCGCTGAGAATATTCGAACTGCACCCGGTCGCGCAGACCACACACCCTGCCAACAAAACTGCCAGCAGCATTTTCTTCTTCATAAACTTAAAGCCTCCTCTGTTTTTTGCTTTTGGTTTTTTGTAGCACATAATATTCGGGGTCCCTGCAGAAGATACCGACGACCTCAGCCATCACAGTGTAACTGTTATGATCTGTATCGAAACTGATCTTATGTTAAAACATTCCGATGGGCGTACGCTCCACCTTTATCTGCACCTGTTTTTTGTAAAATCCCACACCATAACAGATTGCCTCTGTGTACCCATCCCGGATTAACTCTTCGTCATACTGTTTCTCTCTTATCTGTCCTAATGCCCGATCACAAGCCTCTCCCAGCTGTCGATAGGAGTCCGCCAGTTTCAATTCCAGCAAAACCACCGGTTTACGCACATTCAGGCTGTAAACACAGATATCATATCTGCCCAGGCCTGCTTCCCGGTTGGATTTGACACGATAACCTTTGATCTGCGCAAATACCCCAAGCAGAAAACCATGATAGAAGGCCTCCTTACTATCCATATAACTGATGGTCTTATACAATTCTTCCTCCAGACCCTCCTGAAAACCCACAGCGTCCCCTTCCAGCATCGCCTGATACAAAGCTGTCAGATTTTCTTTTTTTACATTTTCACGAAACCAGTTTTCTACTGTATTCTCATAGATATAGAGCAGTTCATTATTAGGGATCGACATAGTGATATAGCGGTTCACATTCTCCATACGGATAGCATCCATACGCAGATAACCTGTAAAAAACAGGAAGTTCCACAGATTCTCCTCCGTCGTATAAATATCCTCATAGGTAATATCCTCATGTACTTTTTTCTCAATGCTTCCTCCCAGCATCAACTGCTCAATCTCACCTTTCACTTCATCGCTGGCCTGATAGATCAAGTCCCGCACAATACTGTTGGAACTGGTATTAGACCAGGTCGCTATGGGAAAAGCATCTTCATTCGTTGCCAGTGCTTTCGTAAAATTTATGACGCTCCAGGGATTATACACTTCTGAATTGCCAAAGCGATAGCCATCATACCACTGCCGCATGGTGTCCATCTGTTTTTCTCTCTGATAGAAAGTAAGCATCTGCTGTACTTCTCTCTCCGTAAAGCCAAAATGCTCTCCATAGTCCTTGTTCAAAATAGAGATAATTTCCAAATTATTTAACCCTGTAAAAATGCTTTCCTTACTGATCCGCAGACAACCCGTGATCACAGAAAAATCCAGATATGGGTTCGTTTTCAAAGCTGATTCAAACAGAGAGCGGATAAATGCGGTCATCTCATGGTAAAACCCGCTATAGTAAGCATTTTCCAGCGGCACATCATACTCATCGATAAGGATAATAACCTTTTTCTGATATACTCCATACAAACATTCAGACAGAAATTTCAGGGAATCCACGTATTCTTCCGGGTTCCCTGTTTCCTTCATAATACTTTTATATCGCTCTGACCGATCTGACATTGCATCATTTGACAAAATCATTTTATGTCGGTAATACTCCTCAGCGATCGCACGTTTTAACATCGCCAACGCCAATTCCCAGGTCGGTTGTTTCGCAGACTTAAGTGTCAAACTGATTACCGGATACTGTTCCTGTTCCTTTGTGTATTTCTCTCCCGCATCCATGATCCGTAACCCATCAAACAATGCTTTGCTGCTCGTCCTATCCTGAGGCATCTCAAAGAAGTATTTCAACATGCTCATATTTAGGGTTTTGCCAAACCGCCGCGGTCTGGTGAAGAGATTCGCTTTGCCTTTTTTATCCAGAAGTTCTTTAATAAACCACGTCTTATCCACGTAGTAATATTCTTTTGTAATCATTTCTCCAAAATCATCGATTCCTATGGGCAATGGTGTATATGTCATCCAAACATTCCTCCTCTATCATGCCATAAGTCTTTACACCATCTTATCATTTGTACCAATTTTAAGCAATCAAATCCTATTTTCTTTGAGTCTGCCGTTTTTCTTCTCCTGTATGTGATCTGTTTTGCTCAGAGAATAAGCAGCGTTGTCCTGATTTGCAAAAATCCCCTGCAAAGTTTTAAGTTTTGCAGGGGATAATTCATTCTTTATTTCTGATAAAACTCGGTAACCGCCTCAAAGAATGCTTCTTCTGAAATTCTGTGGGATGTTTATTTCAAAAATCCATTGATAATCTGCTCTTCGGCTTCCTTTTCGGTCAAGCCAAGGGTCATTAACTTGATCAGCTGCTCTCCGGCGATCTTGCCGATGGCTGCTTCGTGGATCAGGTTGGCCTCAATGGAATTGGCGGTCAGCTGGGGGCTTGCGGTCACGCAGCCGTGGTCCATGATGATAGCATCACATTCACTGTGTCCGGCGCAGGCGGCATTTCCGTTCATAATGGAAGAGAATTCCTGTTTGGATTCCCCCTTAGCAACAGAACGGGAAACCAGATTGCAGCTGGTGTTGTCTCCATTCAAATCTACGGCAAAATCTGTCTTGGCATACTGCTTGCCATGAGTCATGATCTTCTCATGGATCTCTATGGACGCGCCCTCCGCCAGATCTCCTCTGGTCACGCGCACGGTGCTGTCGATACCCTTGATCTGGGTCGTCTCCATCTCCATGTGAGAACCTTCCTTTAAATGTACGATGGTCTGGGGATTCATAATGTTTTCACCATTGCCGTCCCCCTCGCCATAATGCCGCTCGATGTAGCGCACCTTTGCATTTTTCTCCAGATAAAAAGTGTGGATACCGTCATGTTTCGATGTGTCCACGCCACAGTTGTGGATGCCGCAACCCGCCACGATAGTCACATCCGCACCCTCGCCGATAAAGAAATCATTGTATACGCATTCCTGCAGACCGCTCTGACTGAGCAGTACCGGAATATGTACACTCTCATTTACCGTACCTGGTTTGATGATAATGTCGATGCCATCCTTGTCCGTCTTGGAAACGATATCGATGTTTGCCGTTGTATTTCTGGCCAGTTTGCCCCCGTTGGCACGGATATTATATGCCCCTTCCGGGATCTCATGCAGGCCCGCTACCTGCTCTAATAAATTCTTCTGAACTAAATCCATTTTCCTATCCTAACCTTTCCGCTATCTGCATGTTCCTACATTTTATCCACTAATGTCTGACAGGTTTCCGCCTTATCCAGCAATGTTGGCAGCACTTCTTCCCTTGTGCCCACCTGCTTCAGCTGTCCATCCGCAATCACAATGATCTTGTCCGCAATATTCAGAATACGTTCCTGATGGGAAATAATTAAAATAGTTCCGTTGATCTCGTCTCGCATTTTCTCAAAAACTTTGATCAAACTGTTGAAACTCCAAAGGTCAATACCAGCCTCCGGCTCGTCAAAAATAGACATCTTGGTTCCTCTTGCCGCGATCATGGCAATCTCAATACGCTTCAACTCACCGCCGGACAAACTGCTGTTAATCTCACGGTCAATGTAGTCTCTGGCGCACAGGCCCACTTCGGATAAAATGCTGCAGATGTCCGTAACACTCATGTCCTTGCCAGCCGCTATGGTGATCATATCTTTGACGGTCAGCCCTTTAAAATGCACTGGCTGCTGAAATGCAAAACTGATGCCCTTGTTGGCGCGTTCTGTAATATTCATATCAGTAATGTCTTCCCCATCCAGCAGAATCTGTCCGCTGGTAGGCTTTATAATCCCCGCGATCATCTTCGCCAAAGTAGACTTACCGCCGCCATTGGGTCCCGTGATCGCAACGAAATGATCGTCTATGGTCACACTGACATCTTTTAAGATTTCTTTATTGTCATGATTATCCTCTACTTCGTAGGTGATATTCTTTAATTCCAGCATAAAGCACCTCCCATTTTTTCTTTTGTAACACGATGAACAACACCGTGTTTTCTCATTATACTACAAAATAAGAAAAAGTGCAGAGCAAACCGAAATGTTTGCCCCACACTTTTCTTTTTTATTATAGTTCTACCACTTTCCCCTTATTCACACGGCTTTCTTCCGCTGCCAGGGCGATCAGATGGCTCGCGATGGCTTGATTGGCGTCATTGCGGTTGTCACCTTTTCCGTCCAATGCAATCAGTTTTACGAATTCCCTCATCATGGTCACGTCACTGCCGGAATGGCCGCTGTCTGGCACGTGCAGATGAATGACTTCCTTATTTCCAGATACAAAGTCGAGCACCTCTATTATATTCTCCTCCATATTCCCCCGGATCTGGCCTTTGCTTCCCATGAGGTCTATGACACGTTCACAATTCTTCGTAAAGGCTGACATGGTAAAATTCACGGTGACGCCATTATTATATTCCAGATTCACCACCTGATGATCCACCACATCATTGTCACAGTGATATACACAACGCCCATAAGGCCCCGTCTCCAGTTCAGCAAGCAATGCCTCCCTTGAGGTATCGGCACTCACGACTCTGGCAAAGCCATCGGTCATTGCCTTTGGATGCTCCAGATAAAAACGCGGCGCATAAAACGGGCACGCATCCCGGAAGTCACAGCCATCCAGACAGCGTTTCGGCGCGCCTTCCGGTGCGTGTTCTTTATTAAAATGAGACAGATTACCAAAACTTGATACCCTCCTGCAGTCACTTCCTACCAGCCAGGACAGGATATCCATATCATGGCAGCATTTCTGCAGGATTATGGCACTGCTTCTTTCCTTGCTGTTCCAGTTTCCCCGAACAAAACTGTGTGCCATATGCCAGTATCCCACGCTTTCTATATGCTGGATACTGACTAGATCACCGATCCTGCCAGATTCCAGCAGTTTCTTTATCTCCATGAAGAATGGTGAATACCGCAGCACATGGCAGATGCTTAATACCCTGTCATGTGCCCTGGCAATCTCCCCCATGGCCCTTAATTCCTCAGGGTCTGAGCTCATGGGCTTCTCACACAAAATGTGATACCCCTTTTCTGCAGCCATCTTCACTGGCAGGAAATGCATGTTGTCCTGGGTGCAGATCATGGCGCAGTCCGCCATCTTCGGCTGGCTTAAGATCTCCCTGTAATCATGGAAACAATGCTCCTCGGGGATATGGTGCAGTACCTGAAACTCCTGCAGACGCTCCTCCCGCGGTTCTGCCACCCCCACTATCTTAAATTCATTTGGAAAATTCAGTGCATAGCCGGCGTAAACGTCTGCGCCACGCTGGCCGGCACCGATTAAGATTGCCGTTACCTGCCTCATAGTTCCTCCTTTAATGTGATTTCCAATACTGTGTCAATGGCATCCGTCAATGGATAAGTGAAATGCGGGATCTCTCCCAGACATGCAAATGGGATATCCTGATAGGATGCCGTAATCCAGCTCTCACCCCTCTTTACTTCCGTACTGTCTGCCAGCCTTCTGATCTTCGCTACTGCATCCACCGGAACCCCGGTCAGAGCCAGCGGTCCGATGGCGCATTCAAAGATATGTGCATAGAGCTTATTTCCTTTTCTCGTATAACGCCCCCATTCCGGCTTTGGGATTCCTGCGTTTATACAGTCATAGATGGAATCACCATTTTTCTTCAGCCATCCCCCAAAGGTGTGGAGTATCTGCCGGCTCTCTTCATTGATATTGCCCCTGGCGTCTGGTCCTACATTTAAGATCATGTTCCCACCCTTGCTGACACATTCTACCAATTTGTGGATCAACAGGGATGCCTCCTTATAGTCATGATCAGTAGGATTATAGCCCCAGTTATTATTCATAGTCAGGCAGAGTTCCCATGGTACCTGTTCCCCACGGTAATTCATGATTCCCTCCGGCGGGATGATCTGTTCCGGGCTTACGAAGTCCCCGCAGAATTCCGATGGCTGCTCCGTCACCAGACTGCCGAATCCTTCCCCCGAGGTCTCCAGACGGTTGTCGATGAGAACATCCGGCTGATGGGCACGTACCATGTGGATCAGGTCCGTGGCCTTCCACTTCTCGCCCCGCAGGTCTTCATAGGAATAGTCAAACCACAGGATATCGATCTTCCCATAGTTGGTAACTAACTCCTCGATCTGCCCATGCATGAATTTCAAATAATTGTCAAAGTCAATCTTCTCATCCTTATATGCTTCATTTCCCCGCATGGGATGATTGATGTCCGCATACTTTGGGAAATCCTTGTGGTGCCAGTCGATGAGCGAATAATACAGCCCAACCTTCAGTCCTTCCGCCCGAACCGCATCCACGAATTCACGGACCAGGTCGCGCCGCGCCTTTGTATTTGTTGATTTATAGTCAGTCAGTTTCGTATCGAACAGGCAGAAGCCATCGTGATGCTTTGCAGTCATCACCACATATTTCATGCCTGCTTCCTTTGCCATCCTCGCCCATTCCCCTGGATCATAATCCACTGGGTCAAATTCCTCAAAAAACTGCTCATACTCTTCCGCCGGGATCTTTTCCGCACTCATTACCCATTCACCGCGCCCTGGGATCGCGTACAATCCCCAATGTATAAACATGCCGAAGCGGTCCTTCTGAAACCACTCGGTTCTTTTTTTTACTTCCTCAAAACGGTTCATAATTTTTCCTCATCCATTCTATATTGTATTGTTATCTTCCACATAATTACATTTCCACTGTATATCCTCTACCTGAAACGCCTTGATAAGTGCTGCATCCTTTACACGGAATCGGTTATGTTCTACGCACATGTGCTTATGGTAGAATCCATCTGCCTCGCTGCGGCCAAATACTTTGGGACTGACCTGTATGACTGCCTCGCCCCAGGTTGGACACTCCGAATAACAGCAGTCAGCGAATTCATTATCATGAATATGTAAATGATTTACCGCGCCCGATTCGTACCAGAAATTCCCATCGCCTTCCACCAGCACTGCGCTTCCCGATGTATGAAAATAATTATGGCAGATCTCTGCATCCTTTGGAGTCGTAACCAGCACCCCTCTCGCCCGCATGTTTCCTATAGTACAATTGCTGATCAGAAGTTCCGGCATCCGTTCCTGATTTTCAATCAGATCTCCTGGCTTCAGTTTCGGATTTGATTCCTGCAGCAGGACCTCTATCCTTTTTTCATCCAGCCGCGCCCAGTTTTCAATACATCCACCGCCTATGGATTTCAAGGTTCTCTGTTCTAAAAATGCAGCCATATCCCCATCCTCAAAGATATCCACCTGATACTGCTGTGGATGTTTTGCCTCTGCAATCAATTTTCTGCCAGACACCTCCGTAATCTGCATGTAAATGCCATGGCAGTTGACCGCGTCATCCATCTGATGCGAAAAAGCGCAATGGTCTACGACAACCCTTCCGCTGCAGTTTACAAAATGAAGGGCATCTGCACTTGCACTGATTAGCCTTGCATCCTTCTCTTTTCTTCCAACCCTGCAGTCGTATACCTGTATATCCCTGGATTTTTGTGCCAGCAAAGCCATGGAATATGATTGCCAGACCGTCACTTGCCGGAGCGTTATCTTCTGGCTGGAATCCATGATAATAGCCGGATACTCCCTGTTTTCGATCTGAAGTATCACGTAATTACCAACAGTGTGAGGCTTTTCAAACTTTTTGTATATTCTGATATGGCCCTCATCCAGTTGGACCGCCTTATCCATGTTTCCCCAGTCATCTCCCTTTTTCGTCTCTACCAGCCCACTCTTGGCATTGACCTCCAGCACATTGTAAAACTGGCTGGTTGCATACCCTTCCGTCCGGTAGAACAGCGTTTCATGTTCGACTACATAAGGGAATCTGTCCCTATCTATTTCCAGATCCAGATAGCTGTCGCCCACACCCGTTATCTTCCCCTGCAGATAAAAAGGATAAACGTAGTCAATGAACAGGTTCTGTATGGTTATATCCCTGCTTTCCTTTACGTAAATCGGCAAAATCCTGTCCTGAAAAAGCAGCACTGCCCCCTGTCCGTCTATGGTAAGACCAGCCATCCCGGACAGGTCGACCAGCACTTTCTTCACACCAGAATCATTGTTGCTGGCCACAATCATTTTTTCCGTTGCTTCCATAGCCCTGAAACAATATGTCTTCGGCTCAAGTATTAATGTGTGGATACCCTTTTTTTTACAGTCTGCCAGGGCCGCCAGCATTGCCACAGTATTAATATCTGCCTCTGATTTCAACAATGCCCTTTTTCTTTCCCGTTCTACGTATTCTTCCAGATATATCTGCATGGAATCACCCCTTTACCGCACCGCCGGAAAGTGCTTCAATGAAGAACTTGCTGCAGCAGCAGAACAGAATCACCGGAGGGATAATAATAACCACGATCGCGGAAAGTAATCCATTGTAATCCGTAGAAAAACTCGTGGTGAACTGCGACAAGATTGCCGGAACCGTCATTTTCGTACGGTCGATTACAAGGAGCGAGCCCCAGTAGAATTCATTCCACAGTTGCAGCCATGCAAGGACTCCCGCCGTGAAGATACCAGGCCTTGCAATGGGAAACATGATCTTTACAAAGGTCTGTACATACGTGCAGCCGTCAATCCTTGCAGCCTCTTCCAGTTCCACCGGAATCGTAGCGAAATAGTTTCGGATCACCATAAAACTGATCGCAATACCACTGCAGGTGTATACAAAGATCAGTCCCAGCCTGGTATCAAACAGTCCCATATTTTTGATCAGGTTATAAACCGGGAAGGTCAGTGCTGAAACGGGCACGAACATGGTAGCCATCAGGCAGGCCGTGATCAGTTTCTTCCCTCTGAACTGAAATCTTGCGATAATATAAGAAGACATGGACAGCATGATGATACTGAGCACCGCACCACAGGTAGCCGTAATTGCACTGTTCAGGAAATATTTCCAGATGCCCAGTTTTGTAAGCACCTTTATGTACCCGTCAAAGACAAGTGCCTTGGGCAGTGTAAATCCTGGCTCTGCCAGCAGATCTCCTTTGAAAGAAGCCAAAACGACCCAGATGATAGGGAACAGGGCGATTACACAGATAACCCCCAGTACGATATACCCAAATATCGCCTCTCCTTTTTGTACTCCCATTGGATTATTTTCTTTTATCTTTTTCATTTATCTGCCCACCTCATTTCTATGTGAACGCTTTTCTAAAGAAAACACGAAGTTAATGATAGAAACCAGAATCAGTCCTATGAAGATCTGGACAACGCCTATAGTATTCGCTCTGGCGTACTGTGTCCTGGTGCTGGTAATGGCCAGTTCACGGATGATATAACTGATGGACTTTGTCCCCGCTGCACCATTGGTCAGGAAGAACACTTCATTATAGAGAAGGAATCCAGATGTGGCCGCCAGGGTCGTTACCGTCTTTATGGTCGGCTTCACCAGCGGGATCGTGATATAGAGTTCCCTTTTCAGTCCCTTTGCGCCGTCGATTTTGGCCGCCTCATACAGTTCTGCCGGGATCGCATGGATCTGCCCCAGCAGCATTATAGTCGTTGTTCCGCAGAAGAAGACATAGGCGCACACGATAGCCCAAAAATTCACGCCAGGCACCAGAAGGATATTCTCGGTATAGCCGGGTTTGAACATCTGGATAATCTGCTGGATCGGGCCATAGCGCGCATTATACAGCTGCAGGAAGATAAGTCCCATGGCCGCGCTGGAGATGACGCTGGGAATGATGTAAACGTTCCTTGCGAATCTTGACCCCTTCAGACCCTTCGACAGCACGATGGAAACCACCAGCGTTAGCGGCACCTGGATGCACACGCCTACCAGCGCCCAACCCAGTGAATTCCGTAGTGCTTCCCAGAAATATGGGTATTCCCGAAATATGTATTTATAGTTGGCAAACAGGTCATTCATGGGAAGCAGCTTTGGGCTGGTCATATTGGTATAGTCCCACTGGCAAAAAGATGTCGCCAGTATCTGTAAGATCGGGTATGCATAAAATACCAGAAAGCAGATACAGGTCGGCAGTAAAAACAGAGTAATGAATAAGGTTCGTCTTGCTTTTATGTTCATAAGGCCCTCCTTTTTTGGTCTTTTGGCAAAAAAACAGGACATGTCCTACCGCAGGGGTACGAAGATGTCCTGTTCCTTTTCGTTAGCCGATCAGTGCCACTAATTCTCCCTGTAATTCTGCCAGTTTCGCATCAATATCAGTACCACTTACAGAGCACTCAATTAACTTATTGATAATCGCAGTCTGAACATCAGCACCCCATACATAGTTGGTTGTTGAAACGATAGTCTTTGCAGAGTTTGCAAGAGAGCATGCCTCCGCCAGAAGTTTTACAGTCGCATTGTCGCTTCCCTCTGCAAGTGCAGTTAGGTCCAGATCCGTGTTGCATGGGTTTGCGTTGATCTCAAGGAATATCTTCTGCTGAACTTCGTCGCTTGTCATGTATTTTACGAATTCAAGTGCCAGTGCCTTCTGTGCATCAGATAAGTCAGCAGCGATGGTCAGTCCGCCGCCCGGTGCAGAAAGGGAAACATTTCCCGGATAGATAGCCGGTTTCATGTTTATGTCTGTATCAGTGAAGCTGCCTGCGCCCCATACACCGTTTAAGAAGGTCGCGCAGAGTCCGCTGGTAACATCACTGGAGAAACTTCCAACATCGTCAGAAGTGTTTGCAGAGCCGTTTGCCTGGTCCATAGCCGCGATGGCTTTGAATGCAGTAGCAAACTCATCAGAATTAATGATGTCCGCTGTCAATGCTCCAGACGCATACTCTTTGTTCAGAAGTCCCATGTAGGCATTAAAGAGACGGATGGATCCCTGTCCTGCACTATATGCGTAAATGCCTTTTGAGCTTCCGTAAGTCGTGATGGCATTCATGGCTGCCGCCATATCCTCATAATTCGTCCAGGTATCCGGTGTGGTCGCGCCAGCTGCCTCATAGAGGTCTGCATTGTACCATAAGCCCAGCGTAGTCAGCTGGTCATGCACCGTATAGATCTTTCCGTCCACCTGGTTCATGGTGTAATTGATACCAACCTTACTTTCCAGCCCTTCTTTATCAATATAATCCTTCATATCTAATACAAGTCCTTGAGAGATGGCTGCAAGTGGTACTTCCATTCCTGCAAAATCCACCATGTTCGGGAATGTCCCGCCAGCTAGTTCATTGGTCGCCAGTTCAGTTACATCTTCTACCGGGACCGCCTCAAAGGTACAGTCGTCATTGGCATGTGCATCGGCGAATTCCTGATAAATTTCTCTCATGGCCACTGCTGCAGGCCAGGTCGCTTCATCGTGATAATATGCATGATAGAAAGTAAGCTTCTCTTTCCCACCCGTTCCCTCATCCTTTGTGTCTGTCTTCTCTTCAGCCTTTGTAGTCTCTGTCGTCGTTTCTTTTCCCTCTGAAGCAGTATCCGTGCCCGCGTCCTTGTTACCGCATCCTGCTACCATGGTCGCCACCATTGCGGTTGCCAGAATCATTGATAATACTTTCTTCTTCATTCTTTTTCCTCCCTTGTGTTTATTTGATAGATATATAATCGCATATGGGAGGATTTTTCTCCATGAATTCTGTTTACCTAAAATTAGATTTTATTGACATTTTGTACAATTATTCTAACGTTTCTATTAGTGTTTCCGTCGTTATTTTATCATTGAGATAATCCGCTATGTTTCTGGTATACATATTGCTCAATTTACTGCTCCATATATTAACCGGTGTATTAATTGTTTTATCAGCGGAGAGCATGCACTCTACCGCCTGATAGAATCGTTGGTTTGTCTCCTCAAAATCACTGAGCTCAATAGCCGGGCTGGAGGGAATCTGTCCCGTCTCTTCCAGAATCCGCTTCTGCACTTCATCACTGAGCATGTATTTGATGAACCTTATAGCTGCATCTGTCCTCTTTGCATCCCCTGTTTTCCCAAGGATATATCCGACATTGGACGAAATACAGGCAATGCTGCTTCCATCTTTAGACGGAAAAGCCGCATATTTCACATTCATATCTGCATTAATCATAGAATTTGCCCATACGCCATTCATATAAAACGCCGTATTTCCATTATTAAAACTTTGCAGAGTGTCACGGTAGGTGTAATTGTTCTCCACATTTTTCGAATACTCATAGATGGATTTCAGCATACCCAAGGCATAGCCAAATTCCTCTGTACGAGCCTGGACGTGGTCCGTCTCAATAATATCCAATGCATCCTCGCTGGCCAGCAGTGTATCCGTCAGATACAGGACATGATCCGTATCCAACATGACCGGAATGACTTCCTTTCGCTCATCCCTCGCCCAGTTCTGTATTTTTTCACATGCTTTCAAAAAATCATCCCATGTCTTCGGTGGCTCCTGCACCCCCGCCTCATTGAAAATATCTTCATTGTACCAATACCCTGACATAAGAAGTACATCCGAAATAGTGTAAAGCCCTCCATCCTTCATTTTCCAATAATCCAGGGTCGAATCAGCTATATCTTGCCGAAGTGTTTCATCTGCCTCCACATAGGGCATCAAATCCAGCGCATAATCGTGATCAACCATAAACTGATAGACAGAATCCGTACCCGATCCACCAGTAAAAATGATATCCGGTATCTTCCCAACGGAAATCATATCGCCCGCCTTACCAATCACATCCTCTGAATTGGGCATAGACACAAGATTCAGTTGAATATCTGGATTCTCTTTTTCAAAATCTTCATAGATCTGCCGCATAGCCACGTGATCACTCTCCGTGCTCCCCCATCCATGTATCAGTGTAAGTTCTGTAGCCTCTGTTTCTTTACTGGCACACCCGCTCTGCATAAATAATAATACAAGTACGAGAACAAATCCCAATCGGTAAAAATACTTTGTCTTATTATTTTCCCTTTTAATCACTGTTTGCTTTTTCATTTTCATCCTCTATCTGCAATTCTTGTCATATTCCTTAGGCGTATAACCTTCGTATTTTTTAAACACTCTGGAAAAGTAGGCCACGTCATCAAAGCCTACCAGTTCTGCCGTTTCATAGATTTTTTTGCCTCTTCCAATATATTCTTTTGCCTTTTCCAGCTTCATGATATTAATCACATCAAACATGTTTTTTCCGGTTTTATTTTTATACAATCGGCTCAAGTAACTGCGATTTGCATGTACCTCTTCCGCTATGTCGGTCAAAGTGATCTTCTTCATATAGTTCTGCTGAATATATGCCTGCACTTTGCCCAGAATATCTTCCGGTTGCTCTTCAGCCGCCTCACCATCGCGCTTTTTGTAACGCGTCAATTTTTCAATTGCTCTTTTTACTGCTATTGGAATATCCTCAATCATGGCAGTTTTCACTACGTAATCGCCCACATCGTACCGCATAGCCTCCTGGGCATATTCAAAATCCGAATAGGCTGACAGAATAATAACGCAGGTTGTTTTCAGATTCTCGTAAACGTATTTTGCCACCTGCAGGCCATCCACCAGCGGCATACGTATATCTGTAATCACGATGTCCGGCTTCTTTTCGTCGATATGTTCAATAAGTTCGTGCCCGTTTTTTGCACAATATACGAGTTCACAGCCCATTTTTCCCCAGGGTACCAGAGTTTGCAATGCATCATTAATATAGTTTTCATCATCTGCAATCATTACTTTCCACATATTCCTATCCGCACCTTTCCTAAAGATTATTCCTCTCGATGGGGAGCCGGATGATGACCGTCGTGCCCACTTTCTCTTTACTGGAAACTGTAATGCCATATGCTTCTCCACAGAGATTGTGGATCATTTTCCGTGTATTTATGATTCCCATATGGCTATGGTCCTCTTTATCTGCCTGTTTTTCTACATTTTCCATGTTAAAACCGACACCGTTGTCCGTCACCTCGATATACAACGCGTCGGAAACGCTGATATTCACGCAGATATGCCCATCCCCTTCTTTGGGCTCAAGACCATGGCAGACCGCATTTTCCACGATTGGCTCGATGCTCAGCCTCGGCACACGAAAATCCATCAGTTCCTCCAGATCATCTGCCCCATAATTGATTTCATAGGATATTTTGTTGCCGAATCTTCCACTCTGCAGATACAGGTAAAAATCCACCAGTTCCATTTCTTCCTGTAAATGAATCAGTATTTCATCTTTACGGAAGATTTTCCCCTGCAGAAGTTTCGAGAGCATATATATCATCTTCTGCACTTCCTCATCCTGATTCGCAACTGCCTTAAAACGGATCATGGATAGGACATTGAACATAAAATGTGGGTTGATCTGTGCCTGTAGGTATTGGATCTGTGCCTGCTTGGCCAGCAGCTGATTCTCATACACCTGTGTAATCAACTGGTTGATCTTATCCGTCATGTCGTTAAAAGTCTCGCTGATATTATTCAATTCTTCCGTGTCGTAGGTCTCCAGTTTCGTCTGGAAATCTCCTTTTCCAACCTGCTTGATTTTATCTGCCACCGTGTGCAGCGGCCTTACAAAACGATACGCCAGCGCACTGGAGAGCACGACACTTCCTAATACCATGAAAATAGATAGAGTAACCAAAACCAGTATTGTCTTGGTAAGAGATTCGTACATCTGAGACTTTGATACAGCAACCTTCATGGTCATTGAAAATCCGCACTCGATTTGGTTTGTAATGGCCTTTGCCTCACCATATCCGTTCTGGAAGGTATTCGCCCCTACCAGCAGTTCATCTCCCTGCTCAATACTCCAAGAATACTGCTTGTATTTTTCCAGAGTGTCAAAGAGGCTCTCCATCCCTCCACGATTCATTACTGCAATGCACACGCCCATAACAGCCATTTCCTCGTCATATAAATGCATGCACACACTTACAGAATCCTCATCCACCACAAAATAAAACTGCCTGTCTTGTGCCTCAAAGTCCTTTTTCATGGATGCGTAAAATTTCTGCATTTCCTGCTTCTGTACCACAGTGCCGGGGAAATAAATATCCTCAATGCAGTCAGCGGCATTGTTGTACACATACACCTTTTCCAGAAACGGATACTGGGCATTCACCCTGTTTTTCTCGGCAAAAAGATTCGCATCATCCACCAATTGTGAAACCGCCACTTCTTTATCATAAGAAGAACCGTAAAAGAAATCTTTCAATCCCCTGCTATTGCGTATAGATATGATCGTATCCTCCAAAAACTGTACGTATCCAGCCGCCTTACTGTTGGCGCTCTCTATTATATATTCCGTATCCTCCCGCTCCTGCCTGACGTAAGAAGTAAACAGCATCGTAATCATTACGATTCCCTGTACAGCAACTGCAAACAAGCAGGACAGGATAATAATCTTTGTCAGTTGTGCCTGCAAAGATTTCTTACCGCTTCCATTATTTTTCCCGAATAGGCTTTTCATGTTTTCCATGTGTCTACTGATAAAGTTTTTTCGCATGGCAATTTCCCTTTATTCTCTATATTTTACAAGATCCCACATTTAAATTTGTGCAAATCGTTTAATTCGTTTATGAATATTCTATTTTTTTGTGTATATTCACTATTTATTATACAGGAAATCCAATTTAAGAAGTAGGATTATATTTCACTAATATTGCATTATATTTACCTTCACTTTGTACATTATTTATTTACTGCAAATGATAAGCACTCCACTTCACGCTCAAATAATTGTTCCATTGTTACAATTCGGTCTATTTTTATATTTTAACGCACATATTTTATGCAGATCCTATATAACAAAAATATTATTTTTCTTCTTATATACAATTATTACCACTATACCTGCTATTCCAAAAACTGGAGAAAGTGCTCCTGAAATGTTATCCCGAAATGTATTTGACTTAATTCAATAAGGCTCCTATAATGGAGTCAAATACTAGACATCATCTATTAAAAAAGGAGAGAACTATGAATATGACAGAAGACAAAGCAAGAGAAGGCTTTCAGACTGGTATTGATTGTTCGCAGGCAGTTCTTGGGGCGTGTGCACCTGCTATCGGCATGGATGAAGATGCAGCGAAGAAATTGGCGGCTGGTTTCGGTGGCGGTATGTGGCATGGGCAGACCTGTGGCTGTGTGACCGGAGCGCTCATGGCATTGGGCGCAAAATACGGCAACTGCAAGCCCGGCGATCAGGATACCAAGCAGGCTTTTCTGGCGAAGAAAGCTGAATTCGAAGAACGTTTTGCAGCGGCAAATGAGAGCCTGGTCTGTAAAGAAATCCTGGGATACGATCTGTCTGATCCAGCGCAGATGAAAATTATCATGGAAAAGGGGCTTCTCATGAGTGTCTGTCCAAAACTGGTGGTTTCTGCATGTGAGATTTTAGAGGATATGTTACATGACTGATTATTCTGACTTGATACATGACCAGCATGTGATTAATTTTTCCAGAGAATAGGACGCATTGGCCGGACTGGTGGAGGGAAGCCCCTTGATACCCAGTCCGGTCTTTTCTTTTGCATATTTTTCATACAAATCCCGTGCCTTATTTCCATTGGCATAAATCTGCCGGATAGGCGCATGCTCCAGGATCACAGACAAATCCGCCGGGATCACATTTTTAATACTGCTGTCACTGGACCCCACAATATCGCAGCTGGCGATCACGTCCCAGATAGCGATCCCATGTTCCAGCAGCATTTGTTTTTTCTCCTCAATAGTCTGCGGCACCGCACACTCGCAAATCGCCGCCAGCACCTTCCAAAACCGGTTCTGGGGATGCCCATAATAAAAGTGCTGCTCCCGCGACTTCACCGAAGGAAACGTCCCCAGAATCAGTATCTTTGATTTTGCATTATAAATTGGTTGAAATTCATGTATTTGCTGCATTTGGATAACCTTCTTCCTCTTACTCTATTCTCTTATTTTGGCCAGATATTGCTGTAACGCTTCCTGTAGAAGTTTCGAAAAATTCACTCCTGCCTTTTCCGCCTGCATACACAGACGATAGGGTATGGTACAATTCTTCTTCACGGCCCTGTTGTCCATTTTTCTCCGATATTCTGTAAAGTCCACATCAACCAGTGTATAATACCCATCCGAATAATCAAAGGTATCATCTGCATCGGACAGCACCTTCGCCCGTGCCCGTTTCTCATCAGACGGAATCGGCAGCATAAACTTTTCATCCTCCAGGTCAATCCCTTTCAGCCCAATAGCATCCCGCGCCATAGCCATGGCATCCGCAATACTTTTTCCTTCCGTGTAAATCCCCATATCCGGCACATAAACCAAATACTCTTTCTTATACTGTTTAATAAAAACAGGATACGCTTCTTGCATGTCATAGACCTCCTTCTCACAATCCCCATTTTTGTAGGATTTTAATTAATTTTCTTCTCTTCTGTATTCTCTCTCCTTTCACTATACGTATACAATACGTATTTGTCAACGTGATTTGTTTAGAATCTTTTAACGTCCCCTTTTTAATTATTTTTCGAGAAATCTTCGGCAGAACTGCCAGATACAACAAAATGCCCTTACACATAACCAGACTGTTATGCGTAAGAGCATCTTATCACATTTACTTTTGGATAGCAACTATTTCACATACACCGTTTGCCCCCAATATGACCACACTCCCCAGTTTCTTTCTGAATCGTTAAAGATACGAATATCTAAAATGCAATATATAGTTGGCATTTATCATTTTATATATTACACTATGTAATGTAAGGAGGCAGTATATGAAAAACAAGAGAATGAAAATTGCACGAATCGAGTTCGATATGAAACAGGATGACTTAGCTAAGGCTGTAGGTGTTACAAGGCAGACAATAGGTTTAATAGAAGCGGGTGATTATAACCCTACACTAAATTTATGTATTGCAATTTGCAAAGCACTTGGTAAAACACTAAATGATTTATTTTGGGAGGAAGAAAAATGAAAAAACACATTCAGCAAGACGAACGGATATTAGCTCAAAAAAGGAAAATCGGAAGCGACGCTTACAATATTGTTTGGATTGGGCTGCTTATTTCTATTCTGGTTCAGCAGTATTTATTTGAAGCACCTTTTACACAGTATGCAGTAGAAACCATTCTATTTATTTCCGGGGCAATCTATGTCGTAGTTCGTAATCTATTAGGTGGCAATGACCTTTTTGCTTCAAAAAAAGGGAGCCATAAACTTGTGATTATCAATAGCCTGGTTTGTGGAATTATAGTTACTATTATAAATACAGTTCTAAACTACATGAAGTATAGCGATACCACTCCGCTCCCAATTGGCGTAAATACTGTATTGGTAGCCGTAATAACATTTGCGAGTGCCACAATAGCTGCTTTTATCCCACTGGAACTTTTATATCTTGCCAACAAGAAAAAGCAGAAACAAATTGAGAACAGTTTAGATGCTGACGATGAGTAGAATCATTTCACCACAACGCAGGCAAAGGAACTTTTCCTGAGCTGTGGCTATCATTTAAAAGAGAAGCATTGGCCGGACTGGTGGAGGGAAGCCCTTTGATACCCAGCCCGGTCTTTTCTTTTGCAGATTTTTCATGATTTTTCCATATTAAAATCCCACTTGCATATCCATAAGAACCATGTTACATTATATCGTATCTTTATCAAATCTTTTTTCTGGTCATCTCGGCCAAATAAATCACACAACATCTCATTGTTCATTGATAATTGAATAGGCTTTACACCTTTTGCCCTTTACTTTATAATGTAATCAAATAGAGTAAAGGAGTGGTAAAAAGTGAGCGATGAGAACATGGGCATGACAGATAAGCAGTTCAGCGGTTTTATAAGATTTATTTTAGATGATGTCAAAGAAGTTCTTGAAACAATGCCAGACGGAAAAGAGAAAGAAAAACTCCAGAAAGTGGCCGATAATCTGCAACAGACACTCGAAGATTAATTATTTTAATATGTAACCAATTAATAAGGTGCAAAGTCTATTGAATGATCAATGACCTTGCACCTTTATGTTTTATTCCCCAAAAACCTCCGCTGCTTTCACCATGTTATCCACAACGCCTACCCCAAACGGACATCGTTTCTCACAGGCTCCACACTGGATACACTCGGAGGCCTTGTGCTCCAATATACCGTAGTGTTCCCGCACGGTTTCCGGAACTTCGCCCTGGGCTATGGTGAGATTCAGAAACTTGGTGACAGATGCCACGTCGATTCCTTTTGGACATGGAGCGCAGTGGCCGCAGTACATACAATGTCCCTGCCAGCTGATCTTAGGCATACTGGCGAAGGCTGCTGCGTAATCCCGTTCCTCCGGGGAAGCATCCTCGTAAGCAATGCTGGCTTCCAGATCCTCCATGGTGCGCGCGCCGGACATGACAGAGGCTACCGCCGGTCTGGTCAGTGCATAATGAATACACTGGTTTACCGTCAGGGCAACGCCTGCCGGAGAAAGATTCGCTTTCAGAAGATCACCGCCGCCAAAGGCCTTCATGACTGTGATACCAACGCCCATACTCTGACATTTCTCATAGAGCGCCTGACGGTCCGGGTCCATATTGACCAGTTTGCCAGCATAATTTTCCTCATTCCAGAGAGATTCCACATCCTCATTGGCCGGCTGCAGATCGTAGCAGGGATTCACGCTGAACATGAGCACATCCACATCGCCGCTCTCCACTGCTGCCAGTGCTGCCGCGGGATTATGGCTGGACATGCCGATGCACCCAATCCTTCCCGCCGCCTTCATCTCCTTCGCATACTCCATGACCGCCCCGTCTTTTACCACCTTCCAGTCGTCCATGGAATCTACGTAATGAATCATGCCTATTTCCACATGGTCCGTGCCAAGACGCTCCAGCTGGTCTTCGAATCCTTCCTTTACCTCAGCCAGGTCGCGTGTGCGTTTATACTGACCACCCTTCCATACGGTACAAAGATGCGCCTGCAGGATAAACTTCTCTCTGCGTCCCTGCAAAGCCTTGCCCAGATTCGTCCGTAATTCCGGGTCAGGAGTATACAGATCGATACAGTTTACCCCTGTCTCCTCCATCTTATCCATAAATGCAACCACCTGTTCCAGGGGCTTTCCCACAAAACCTTCACAGCCCATGCCGATCTCACTGACTTTCAGACCTGTTTTTCCTAATTCTCTATACTGCATCCCATGTCCTCCTAAAACTTCCCTTTTCATCTGATTGTAGCTCATGAACCTAAGTCGAGGTCAAGTGTTTCTTGTTTTCATTTCTTGTTTTCATTTTTCTTCCGGTACTCCGCCGGCGTCTCCCCGCATTTCTCTTTGAAGACCTTTCCAAAATAAGCATTGGAAGAAAATCCAGTCTGCAGCCCAATGTCCGTAACTAACCAATCCGTCTCCCGCAGCAATTTCTTCGCCATTTCCAAACGATACTCCATAAGATACTCGATAGGTGACCGATCGATGCTGCTGCGAAAACACCGCAGACATTCCCTTGTGCTGATGGATGCCGCGGAAGCGATTTCCTCCAGGCTGACTTTTTCCATATAATTTTGCTGAATATAGGACATCATGCTCTGCATACGATCCTGATTCTGCAGATTCACTTCATGAGTGTCCCTTGGCAGATTTTCCATCTCCTGCACAAGCAGCTTCCATATCTCCGAGAAAATGCTGCGCGTCTCGAATTCCATATCCGCCTCTTTCTGAATATATGCCGCCTGCCTCAATGCTTTTAACATTTTGATCTGATTCTCATCCGTGCCGCGTATCTCCAGAATATCCATTTTCTTATTCTGCAAAACAGGATTGATATACTTCGTCTCAAAAATACTCTTGTAATGGCCGCCCAGAAATACAGGATTAAATAAATGGGAATGTATGACCGCAGCCTCAGCATCCGACGCCCGATGCAGACAGGCCATCACATTGCTGTTCATAAAAAAGCCCTCATCCTTATGAAAAGTATATTTTCCATTCACTGTGACCACTTCCAACACCCCGCTGATCACATAGTCAAATTCCACTTCCTCATGCCAATGCCATGGTACTTTCAAATTCGTCATATCCGAAAAATGCATGACATATGGGTACTCTACCGTAAGCCCCTCCACATTCTCTTCCTGATTACTTTTTATCATGATTTTTTCAATTTTCATTATTCCGTCTCCATATTTATAATATCTTTTCATTATTGTCGTAATAATTATATTATTTGTCTTTAATTATATATTAGTATTTTTGATTCAGCAATATAATTATATCAGAAACAAGAGATAGAAACTTCTCCATGTACTATTTCCATAGGAGGCGGCAAATGAAAAATGACATATTCATCATGTTAAAACTTTTCGAGGAACGGTGCCCGGAGAAATTTGCTCAGGTAACCGAAAAACAATTAAAAAGATTTTACAATCAACTATCCCAGGAGGTGAATACTTATGTTCCTGACACTCATATTATTCGTAGCCGTTCTTGTAGCACTGTCCGTACTTGAGAGCAAGATGGCAAACTGATAAACGCCAATGCCTTACACCTTTTTAAGAAAGCCAGAAGAGAATATTACTTCTCTTCCGGCTTTCCTCTCCGTTTAACGTTTCTTTAATTTTCCAACAACCACACACATCACTATGGTAATCGCCATATCCGGCAGGGTATTGCCTACCGGTGTGTCCACCTGCATCAAAAGCCGGTACGCAACAAAACCGATTACCCAGATGATCATATTCTGCACGCTCACCTGTTTCGCGGTGTGCTCTGTCTTCAGAATAAAATAATCCGCTATCTGGATTGCGATCATAGGTGCGAAGACCGACCCGATCAGATATAAGAAATTTGTGATATTATCCATAGGATAGACCATGGCTGCAATGGTTCCCACCACCGCCACCACAATAGCTGCCCATTTCTCGCTGATTTTTCCGGACACGGATACGCTGGATACCCCGGCGGAATACGCATCCAGGAAGGTGGTGGTCACTGTAGAAAACACAATAATAAGCAGCCCCGCAATACCAAGTCCGGCCTTTACCATGATCAGGGCAATGTCTCCTTCTCCTGTGTAAATTGCCGCGCCCATGCCGATCACGTACATCCAGCAGCTGATAATGCCGTACACGACGGTGCTCACCAGCGTTGCCGCCACAGGTTTCTCGGCCTCCCTGGTGTAGTCACTGATCAGTGGCAGCCAGGATAAGGGCATGGCTACCGCAAGTTCTACCGCAGCGCCGAAGCTGAGACTGTCGTCGCTCAGAGTAACCACCGCATTTCCATCGAAAAAGATTACCTTGCAGAGGATCAGGGTCAGAATAAATAAGGCCGCCATAGCCACCGTATTGACCTTCCCCAGATTGTTTATGCCAATGAGGATCCACAGAATGATCAGCGCACCGATCACAAGACACCATACCCAGGCACCCGTGTGGAATATGCCGTTAGCTGCAGCCGCTCCATCGTAGATCATGATAGCAGTCCAGCCCACCAGCTGCAGAATATTCAGTATGCTAAACAAAAGGCTTCCCTTCTGTCCGAAACTTCTCTTTACAGTCTCCATGGCACTCTTCCGTGTGCGCCCGCCGATAAGTCCTGCCGCAAACAGCATGGCACAGCCGATGATATGTCCGATCAGGATAGCGAGCAGCCCCTTCCCAAAACCCAGGGATGCAAAGTAGGTTCCGGTCAATATTTCTGCGATGGATACGCCAGCACCGAACCAGATCAGTCCGTTGTCAAATAAGGATGTTCTTTTTCCTTCCATATCAGCGCACCCCCTGACTGAATCTGCTGTGCACATCAAACGCATGATTCATAGGTCCGCTGCCTTTGCCCAGATCCAGCATATCGGCAAGTGCCCCGGATATGTACTCTTTGGCATTCTGCACCGCTGTGTTCAGATCATAGCCTTTGGCCAGATTCGAAGCGATGGCGCTGGACAGGGTGCAGCCCGTTCCGTGAGTGTTGCTGTTGGCGATCCGTTTGCCCAGGAACCATTCTGCCTGTCCGTCGTGATACAAAAGGTCATTGGCATCATTTACCTGGTGGCCGCCCTTGCACAATACGGCGCAGGAATAGATTTCACTGATTGCCTTCGCCGCTTCCACCATGTCCTCTTCGTTATTTATAGGCATTCCCGTCAGCACCTCGGCCTCGGGAATATTCGGTGTGAGCACTGTGGCCAGCGGTAAAAGCCGCCGCTTCAATACTTCCACGGCATCCACACTGATCAGCCTTGCTCCGCTGGTGGCTACCATAACCGGGTCCACCACTACGTTGCGCGCCTCGTACTGGATCAGTTTATCCGCGATCACCTCAATCAGTGCGCCGGATGAGACCATGCCGATCTTCACCGCGTCCGGGAAAATATCTGTAAAGATACAATCCAGTTCCTCTCCTAAAAATGTTGGAGTTACATCCATAATGCTGGTTACGCCGGTCGTATTCTGCGCAGTCAATGCGGTGATCGCACTCATGGCGTATATGCCATGTACGGTCATTGTCTTCATGTCTGCTTGTATGCCGGCGCCTCCACTGGAATCACTTCCAGCGATTGTTAATGCTGTTCTCATTCTTTTCTCCTTCTTTCGCATTAATTTTTTTAAGCGGCCTAAGGTGGTGCCCCCAATCTGCCGCTGTTGTTCAGGACTGCATGTAAATAATAGTAAATCTCGTACTACTTTATAAACGTAAAACTCTTCAGATAACAGTCACTGTAATCCCGCAACCGCTCCTGATCTTTACTGCTGCTGGCATCATACACCCCCGCGACCCGGAAACCCGCCTCATGTGCGGTGCGGGCCGCAAAAGCCGCGTCCTCAAAAACCCAGGTTCTGTCACGATCTGTTCCCATGTGTTCCATGGCCTTCTCGTAAATCAGGGGTTCTGACTTGGACGTGTGATAGTCATTGCAGGATAAAATCTTCTGAAAATAATCTCGTATCTCCAGTCTTGCAAAGGATGCCTCCACCACTGACAAATCACTGGAAGTGGCAGCACACATAGGAATCCCCTGATGCTGCATCTTCTCAAGACATTTCCGAACCCCGGGCTTTAAGGGAATCCATTCCCGGTAAGCCTGCAGAATCGTGTTATTGACGCCCTGTATGATCTCCTCCACGGTATCCGAAAGCAAATAGTGCTCTTTCACATATAAGGCCCCCTGTTCCAAACTCATCTCAAAGAGAATCTCATCCAGCTGTTTTTCCGCGGTCAGCCCCTTTTGCTTCAGGTAAAGCCGTCCTGCATCTTTCCAGACTGGCATGGAATCCAGCAGCACGCCGTCCATATCAAAGATCACGCCGTCCATAACTCCCGATTGAATCAGTTTTTTCAATTCCTCATTCATGCTTTCTCCACCATCTCCAGTGTCTTTTCCTTCAGCCTCGCAGTTGCTTCTTTTATATCCGGCTGGGCGTAAATAGCACTGATGACTGCAATACCACAGATCCCGCTTCCAGCAAGTTCCATGACATTCGCCTCACCGATACCGCCGATGGCGATGACCGGAATATGTACCGCCTCACAGATAGCCTTCAATGTGGCATGATCCACATCGTCCGCATCATCCTTAGACCCGGTATGGAATACAGCGCCCACGCCCAGATAATCTGCCCCACGTTTTTCTGCCAGTAGTGCCTGTTCCACCGTCTGTGCCGATACACCAAGGATCTTGTCCGGCCCTAATTTTTCCCGGACCGTGTCTGCTTCCATATCACTCTGCCCCACATGAACGCCGTCCGCATCCATAGCCAGAGCGATCTCCACATTATCATTGATCACAAAAGGTACCCCATACTGTCTGCAAAGCTCTTTGATTTCCCTGGCTTCTTTCAGGAAATCTTCCTCATCCAGCATCTTTTCCCGCAGCTGGATAAAGGTGGCTCCGCCCTGCAGGCTCTCTTCCACCTGCTCATACAAGGTTCTGCCATTCAGCCAGCTCCGGTCCGTCACCGCGTACAGTAATAAACTTTCTTTATCGCACTTCATACTTTGCTCCTTTTTCCAGCGTTTCCCCATCCATGTTGTAGATGGCGTCTATGATTCGGTTGCGGTAAGTAGCATTGCCATCCTGCGGGCACATATGGCTCCATCCGATCTCTCCGGCCAGTCCCATGGCACATACGGAAGCAGCCGCCGCCTGCAGCATATGATCCGGGTTCGCCACCAGATAAGCCGTCATGACGGCGGACAGCTGGCATCCCGTTCCCGTTATTCTTCCCATTTCCTTACGTCCGTTGCGGATCACATAACAGGTCTCACTGTCACTTACCAGATCGATGGCTCCTGTAACTGCAATAATACATCCCATTTTTCCAGACAATTCTTTGACGAATTTTACCGCAGCATCCAAAGTGTCCTCGGTCACGGCATCCGCCATATCTGCATCCACACCCTTTGTGCTTCCGCTCCCATAAGCAAGTGTCTTGATCTCGGAAATATTGCCGCGGATCACATCAAATTTCACCTCTTTTAACAGGTCCAGCGCTGTGTTTGTGCGAAGTGCGCTTGCTCCGGCTCCCACCGGGTCCAGCAGCACTTTATGCCCCAGTTTGTTTGCCTGTTTTCCGGCAAGAAACATGGATGGAATGGTATTTTGATTCAGCGTTCCGATGTTGATACTCAGCCCTCCGCAGATGCTGGTGATATCCTCCACATCTTTCTGGTCATCCGACATAATCGGACTTCCCCCACAAGCCAGCAGCGCATTCGCCACATCATTTACCGTTACATAATTCGTGATATTATGTACCAGCGGGGTGTTTTTTCTTACATTTTCCAAACAGTTCTTCATTTTCTTCTCCTTTTCTGCTACAGGTGCAGTGCTGGGATCGCGCAAAAAAAGACTGCAGAAATACCAATATGATATTCCTACAGTCCACAAATACTCTGTCCTTATATCCCTACGTTGGCATTATCCAAATCAGGTTGAAGGTTAAAGCGCAATAGCTTACTCTCAGCCCACTTCCAGTGAGCACCCTTTTTCTTTATTTCCCACATAGTGTAGCACAATGCAAATGAGATTGCAAGACAACGGCTACAACAATCCCAAAATCCCAAAATATCCGCCAGGCAAATCAGTCATGTACAGCGGAATATACAGCATTCCGGTATGGCTCTTTATGCTTGAAGGGCTTGGTGTTATTGTGAGATTTTCAGACGGACTAAATATAATATTCTACCGTATCCGGCTTTTTCATATGAAATATATCAAAAATTTTATCCCTTGCACGTAAAAAATTGCTGCTGGTTCGATCTCTGTTTTTAGGCATGGATATATTTACAATATTTTTGATTTCCCCAGGATCGGCAGACATAACAACAATCCGATCTGCCAGAAAGGTGGCTTCATCTATATCATGGGTTACAAAAATGACTGTTTTTTTAGTTTCATGACATATATTTAAAAGATCATCCTGCAATTTCATCCTGGTTATTGCATCTAATGCGCCAAAAGGTTCATCCATAAAAAGAATCTCCGGTTCTACTGCCAGGGCTCTGGCAATAGCGACTCTTTGCTGCATCCCTCCCGATAACTGCCCCGGATGTTTCTTTTCACTGCCGGAAAGCCCTACCAGATCAATGTATTTCATCGCAATCCGTGCTCTGTCTTCCCTGGATTTGATCATACGTTCCAGGCCCAGTTCCACATTCTTTTCCACAGTTCGCCATGGCAGCAGGCCGTAGTTTTGAAAAATCGTCACATATTCTGCACAGGGCCGCTCCACCGGTTTCCCTTTGATGTAAACAGTTCCTTTCGTGGGAGTCAGAAATCCGGCCATTGCTCCAAGGAGTGTGGATTTCCCACAACCTGAAGGCCCAAGGAGGCAGATAAATTCTCCCTGCTCTATCGTAAGGGATATATTCTTCAACACATCTACCTGTTCTTTTTTCTCTGTGTATTGCACTTCTACTTCCTTTACTTCTATATACATTTCACGACTCCTTCCAGTAACCGGATACAGGTGTCCAGCAAAAAGCCAATAATTCCTATTGTAATCATGACTGCTAAAAGAGCATCTGGCCTCATACAGTTTTTTGCATCCATTACCAGAAATCCCAGCCCGGACTGTGCGCCGACCATCTCACCGGAAACAAGAAAAATCCATGAAGTTCCAAGTGCCAGCCTCAGGCTGTGAATAATCTGTGTAAATGCTGCCGGAAAAATGATTTTTCTGACGGTTTCCATTTTTGACAGTCCAAAATTCTGAGCCACTTTTCTATAGGTCACATCAACATTCTGTACGGCTGCTACAGTGGATAGCAGTACCGGGAAAAATCCTGCAATAAAAATAATGACAACTGCGGGAACATCCCCTATACCAAACCACAGGACAATAAAGGGCATCCATGCCACCGGAGCAATGGGCCGGATAAGCTGAATCACCGGATTAACATATGCAAAGGCTCTCGGCAGGCAGCCAAGAATCAGACCCGCTAAAATGGCAGTTACAACTGCAAGTATATAGCCTGTCAGGAATCGGGCCATACTGATTCCTATATGTCCCATAAGGGCAACATCAGAAGAACTTCCTTTCAGTCCGTGTTTTAATAATTCTCCAAAGGCTGCCACCACCTTCGTCGGCGGTGGAAACAAGGCCGGGCTGATATCCGCAACCGTTACAAGGATCTGCCATAACAGTAAAAGAGCCCCAAAGGATATAACGCAATACTTGATCGTTTTTACCATCTTATATCCCTCCTACTGCGGTGTATAGACAAATGTTTCATAAGAAGGAGGATTTTCGTTGATCTTATAAGTGACCATTTTTTCTGACAGCACTTTATAGTCTTCTTTTGTGATTGCCAAATCATCATAATGGATCCATTTAAGGGATTCCTTCAGCGTTTGTTCGTCCTGTCCCAGATAGTTTTCCGCAACAGTGGCTGCTGTTTTTTCATCCAGCCTGTTGCCTGCGTTTGTATATTCAGTGATTATGGTATCCGCCGCTTCTGTCTGTTCTTTGATAAAACTGTTGTTGAGTACAAATGCACAGCAGAGGGAATTTTCCCACAGATTTTCTGATTGATAAAGTACATGACCATACCCCTGTACAACAGCCTGCGCACCAAATGGTTCTGCAACGCAATATCCGTCAATAGCGCCGCTTGCCAGCGATGAAGGCATTTCTGATGGTGACAGCTGTGTAATGTTCACATCACTTGTACTCATCCCTGCCGTTTTCAGCATATCATTTAACAAAATATTATGAGAAGACTGGTTCGACGGAATAGCAAAGGTCTTACCCTTTAAATCCACCGTATCTTTTATCTCATCTGATACAACGATCACATTTCCATCTCTATGGCCCAGAGCAACTGCCTTAAGATCGATCCCCTGACTGACTGCATTCATAGCCAGTTCAATAAGCACCGAAGCTCCATCAATCTGTCCAGAGTTCAAAGCATCCGTCAAGTCCGTCCATGAACTGAACTTTTGAAGTTCGATTTTTACACCTTTGTTCTCCTGATCAAGCAGTTCCTTTTCCTCCAAAACAGTCAATGCATGTGTAATCGGCAGGTATCCGATTTTCACCGTAACCGTGTTTTCTGTCTGTTGTTTTGATGTCTCTTCCTGTTTTGAATTCCCACATCCGGCCAATGCCCCTATCAGCAGCACGGCAATTAGTAATAAACTTATCTTTTTCTTCATCCTTTTTCTCCTATAGTGCCCATCCCAGAGTCTTTCTCTTCTCTATAATATCTGCTACAATTTTTTGTCCCAGAGCCCTCGGATCCGCATCTACGTACATAGCCGAATGAAAGGTTTCTTTTGTAGTCTCCTTTAAAAATTCAATAACCTTTGCTGATCCATGTATCGGTGCTTCTACACAATGATAGGAGTTGATGCCCATAAGCCGGAATCCCAGCGCTGCATCAATCCCCTTTTCATTGGACCATTCCGGCGAAGCAAAGGCAAAGGGCATCTCATAAAGATTCCGTCCCTCCAACCCGGCGATTCCCGCAAAGATTCCCGAAGTTCTTGCATTGTCGATACATTCTCCCACGTGCCACACCGGAGGCATATCCGGAGCAAGAAACCCTTTTAACTTCTCACCGCATCGCGCATAAGCAGTCTCCGAGGTTTGACAATATCCGGTTTTCATCAACGGAAAGGATGCACATCCGTTAGTTATAATCAGCACATTATTTTCCAGCAGCACGTCGGCCACATCTAAAATCGCCTTTTCATAAAGAATTTTGGGATTATTGCAGCCTACCATATTGACAATACCCAGAATATCCCCGCGCTTTACTGCATCTGCCAGAGGCTGCATACTGCCATAATGCTTATGCAGATATTCTACTGAAAAGCCTACTTCTGCTTCTACTTCATAAGGTGGAATAAACACCGGCATTCCCTTCCGTGCTTCAAAGCTTTCGATTCCACGTTCTACAATCTTTTCAGCAATCTGCTGCGTCTCCCCGATATTGGAATGATGGTGGTCATACCCAATATGTTCTGCACCGGGCAGTCTGGCCGAATCACTGGTGGTCACTACCGTTGTTTTATAGCATCGGGCCACATCCATAATAGCCGGATATACTTCCTGCACATCTGCTACCCACAGATCAAACGCGCCTGTACCCAGCACCAGTTCTGCACTGACTGCATTGGAAAGGGGAATAACGCCCTCATACCGATACATGGCAGACAGTCCCGAACAGCAGATACCATAAAACTGAATACCCAATGCCCCCTTTTCCCGGGCCGCCTTCTGATACTTTTCACTGTACCCCGTTTTCACGATTTCTCTTACAAGAACCGGCAAATGGCCATGTACTGCTATATTGACGTAACCCTTTTTAAGTGCTCCGATATTGATTTTTGAAGTCACTCTGTCTCCAACTCCAAGCAAGGCGTCTGTTGCAATGGAAGTAGATACCACTCCGCTGAAGGTAAATGCCAGCCCGCACCGCAGAAACTGCTGCATCACACTTTTCCAATCGCCATCCGTAGCGCATCCCGTTTTGTGGTAAGCTTCAAACACTTCGTGATAGGCGCTGATGGGAAGTATATCCATCTCCTTCCACACCTGTTTTCGTTCCTCAGGAGCACAAGCTTCAATGGTCCGGTACTTCCCCGGTTCCGTTCTGGACAGATCCTCCAGTAAAACATCGGCCAGTTCTATGGCAATGTTTTTGAACTGTCTGTGTTTTGTAGGAATTCCATAAGCCTGCGCCATGGAAAGGACTTTGTATTCTCCTTCTATTGGGATATCCAGTTTCCCCTGCGCAGCCCATTTCAACATCAATATCACTTCTCTGGCATGCATTCCATGCTGTGCCACACCTGCTGCTGCACTGCGCAGGAGATTTCTCGCTACGATCAGATCTGCATCTGCACCACAGACCCCTTTGGGACTTTTGGGCGATACATGGCATGGTCCCATATTGCAGACTTTACAGCACACGCCCGACAGCCCGAATGCACACTGGGGTTTTTGCTGATCAAATCGGTCGAATGCCGTATCCATTCCTATTTGTTCCATATGCAGCATCATCTCTTTTACAGCAGGATCCGGCACCTGATCCAGTACCTGCTGTTTGGACGGAAAGGTTTTGCGGTATGCGCTCACTGCTTCTCTATAATCTTCCGTAAATACATCCTCATGGCTATGCTCATATTCCACTCCATTTTCATCTACATGTTTGTGAGAATGGCCTTTCACCGGAGCCAGCACTTTAGGAATGCCATTTTTATCAAATCCTATGATAGCTCTGTGTCGATGTTCGCCTTTATGTTGTTCCTGACTACTCATCTTATCTATTCCTCCCCTTATTCCTATTTAATCGATAGGAATAGTATATGTTCAAGATTCTAGTTTGTCAACAAAAATTTCAAAATAACAAGTCTGAGTCAGGAAAGTATCCAGATCTATGGGTTAAAAAAAACCGATGGCTGACTATAACAAGTCTATGCCATCGGTTTATTTGATTCAAATTGACCTCTAAACAGTTGTTGCAATAAATCTCTTGAAATTCTCCCGCCCCTCGTCTGTGCATTTGAATACACCGGCGTCTTCCAGGACTCTTACGAAGGTTTTGCCTATCTCGGTGCGCAGGCTTGCCATGGTTCCTTCCTGTGTGGTAAATTCGTAATTTCCGCGGAAGGTATCCACCCAGTCGGCGTGTTTTTCTGTCTTCTCATTGGTCCGCATATCTTTTCCTGTCACCAGGTATTCTGCGACACTCTCCATCTCTTCCTTCAGTCTGGACGGCAGTACGGCCAGCCCCATGACCTCGATAAGACCAATATTTTCCTTCTTGATGTTGTGATGCTCCGCATGAGGATGATAAACGCCCAGCGGATGTTCCTTCGTGGTAATGTTGTTGCGCAGGACAAGATCCAACTCGTAAACATCATCTTTCTTGCGGGCAATGGGTGTGATCGTGTTGTGCGGCTCGCCGTCAGTTTCTGCAAAAACAAAGGCCGCCTCGTCTGTGTAGCCTCTCCATTTATCCAGAATATGCGTGCCCAGTTCTACCAGACGATCCCGACTCTTCCCACGGATACGCAGGACGGACATAGGCCATTTCACGATACCTGCCTCCACGTCTTCATAACCCGGGATCACCACCTGACTTTCCATAGGTGCCTGCTCCATGGCGAAGGTATAATGCCCGCCCTGGAAATGATCGTGGCTCAGGATCGAACCGCCCACGATGGGCAGATCCGCATTGGAACCCAGGAAATAGTGTGGAAACAGATCCACAAAATCAAATAGTTTCTGGAAGGTTTCCCGCTGGATTTTCATGGGCACATGCTCCCCATTTAGCACGATGCAGTGCTCATTATAATACACATAGGGTGAATACTGGAATCCCCAGCCGCTACCGTTGATGGTGATGGGAATGATCCTGTGGTTTTCCCTCGCCGGGTGATTCACATGACCTGCATAGCCTTCGTTTTCCATGCACAGAAGACATTTTGGATAGCTTCCGGACTTCACATTCCGTGCCGCCGCGATGGCCTTTGGGTCCTTCTCCGGCTTGGACAGATTGATGGTAATGTCAATATCCCCATACACGGACGGTGCTTTCCATTTCTGGTCCTTTTTCACACGGTATGAGCGGATATAATCGCTTTTCTGGCTCAGATCATAATAATAATCTGTGGCCTTCTCCGGCGATTCCTCATAGATTTTCCAGAATTTTTCCTGTATCTGACCGGGCCGCGGCATAAGACAGTTCATAAGCTTCGTGTCAAACAGATCCCGATACACGATGCTGTCCGTAATAATACCTCTGGCGCAGGCTTCGTCCAGAAGCCCTTTCAGAATATATTCCAGTTCCATAGGCTTCTCGTCCGGCTCTGTCTCCTGGTAATCCTGTTCCTGAAACAACTCCAGCAAAAGATTTCTTGTGTAAATCCCTTCGCACTCCGGTGTCAGGCCGCTTTCGATTCCGTAGCGGACCAGTTCACTGATATATTTTGATAACATGATATTCCCCCTTATTTTTCACAAATCCAGTCCGCCAGCACATGCGCGCCCTCGCCCACATCAGCCATATAAAATTCGGCTTCCAGACCATATCTTTCACGGTAAGCATCACCCAGCTGCTGGATAAAAACTTCCACCTTATCATTTTTCACAATACTTACGGTACATCCGCCAAAGCCGCCGCCAGTAATACGTGAGCCTAAAACTCCCGGCAGCTCCCAGGCTGTTTCCACCAGGAAATCCACCTCCACACAGGAGACTTCATAATCATCCCGAAGGGAAATGTGCGACTGGTTCATCAGTGTCCCGAAGGTCTCAATATCCCCCTTCCGCAGCACTTCCACCGCTCTTATGGTTCTCTGGTTTTCACAGACTGCATGTTTGGCACGCTTCTGCTGCACCGCATCCGTGATCGCATCCTTATATTGCTCAAATTCTGCTTCGGTCAGATCACCCAGCGTCTGTATATCGGTCACCTTCTGCAATGCACGCAGGGCGCCTTCACTATCATTTCTCCGGTCATTGTATGCAGAATCCACCAGACTGTGCTTTACCTTGCTGTTAGTGATAACAATTTTTTCGTCTTTCAGTACCACCGGCGCATATTCATAATTCAGCGTATTGGTATCCAGAAAGATGGCATGATCCGCCTTGCCCATGGCGCTGGCGAACTGGTCCATGATACCGCAGTTGCATCCGTTAAAATTATTCTCCGAATACTGGCCGATCTGCGCCACCTCCACCATAGACACCTGGAAATCAAACATATCCTTCAGGATCAGTCCGGTCAGCACTTCCAGTGAAGCAGAAGAGGATAGTCCCGAACCGTTTGGGATATTTCCGTAAATCAGGATGTCCAGCCCGCAGGGAAGCATCATGCCACGTCCCTGGAATGCCCACATAACGCCCTTTGGATAATCGATCCACACTCCGTTTTTCGACGGTGTCAGATCATCAAGCGAACTTTCCATAACACCTTTTTTCTCAAAATTCATGGAATAAAAACGAAGTTTCTTATCTGCCCTTTTTTTTGCGATTCCATAAGTTCCCATGGTAAGCGCACAGGGAAAAACATGGCCCCCATTATAATCCGTGTGTTCCCCGATGAGATTCACACGCCCTGGCGCAAAATAAGCCCGCGCACCTTCTGTACTGCCATACAATTCCTGGAATTCTTCCAGCATTTTTTCTTTTATCATGGTTTCCCTCTCCTTTTGGTTGCGTTCCCGCTCTCTTTGTTCTATATTATAATTATAATAACTTTAATTTATATTATCCATAATAATAATTGCAAGAACCATAACTATATTGAGATTGCGGACAGGAGAATGCCCTATGCAGCTAAGCATCGAAAAAAACCGAAAAGAAAAGAAGCTTCACGGCGATTATGCCTTCCCCGTCCACATCAGTGAAGAATCCATCGGCAGCTTTGAGGGGAACTCTTTTATGTGGCACTGGCATCCGGAGATCGAATTGACCTGGATACGCTCCGGGGAGATGGTGTATCAGGTAAATACCGAGGAGTACGTGCTTCGTGAGGGGGATGGGCTGTTCTGCAACAGCAGCGCGCTCCACAGCGGCCACCGGATCGGCGAAGAAAATTGCGAATATCTGTCTGTCACCTTTCACCCCCGGCTGGTTTACGGATACAATGGGAGTCTCCTTCAGGAGAAATACACGGACCGCATTACTTCGGATAGCCAATGGACCTCTCTGCCCCTCTACGCCGACACGCCCTGGCAGAAAACCATAATAAAAAAACTACAGGAGATTTATGAACATTCCAAATCTCCCGCAGTCGATTATGAATTAGAGGTGCATATACTCCTCTGTCAGATCTGGCAGCTGCTCTTCTGCCACTATATGGAGCAGCCGAAGGCACAGACTCAGACCACCGCCCATCTGGAGCGGCTCAAAAAGATCATTACTTACATGCAGACGCATTATGCAGAGTCTATTACTTTGGAGGATATAGCCGGGCACGCGAACATCTGCAAGAACGAATGCTGCCGTTTCTTCAAGAAATATATGCACCTGACGCTGTTTGATTATCTTCTGTTCTACCGTATTCAGGAAAGCCTGCCCCTCCTTCGAAAGGGCCTTTCCATCACCAGCGCCGCCCAGCAGACCGGCTTTTCCGACTCCTGTTACTACAGTAAAATATTCCGCCGCTACATGAACTGCACCCCCACGGAATACAAGCGGGGCTCCTATGAGAAATAGGGGTTATTCCTTGTAATTCAAAAAAGGTACCATATAAACCGGAATACACCTGATATTTTCTTTTTTATTTACATCTTTTTGTGAAACAATAAAGCAATCCCTGATATTCTTCGCATACCGCTTTTGAAACGCCAGTATTGATTCGTGTTTTCCGGTACCCGAAGATTTCACCTCAATGGCGGATACCTTCGCTCCATGCGATATCAAAAAATCGATTTCATAATAATGGGTACTTCCTTCCTTTTCCCATGTATGATAATAAAGTTCTCTTCCTGATGCAGCGACCATCTGCGCCACAAGATTCTCATACAAATATCCCAGATTAGCCGGAAGTTTATCCGCCAGAAGTTTTGCATAGATTTCATTCTCAGCAACTAGTCTGTCAACGAACATCAGCGTAATAAATAATCCTGTATCTGCAATGTACAGTTTGTAGTTATCAAGATCTTTCGTAAGTGACATGCTTACTCTCGGATCAGTTGAATTATAGGACGGCAGAACCGTTTTGGAATCAATCAAATCATACACCAGACTATCATCCTTTATTGATTTTCTTTTGCCTAATGCCGTAGATATACGATATTTCTTTACGTCTTTAGACAACTGCGCCGGTATAGAATGATACATTGCCGATAATCTGCCTGATGGATCTATTTTCATAAAATCCTCTTCGTACAAATTAATAATCTGGCGTTTCACCTGATCAATCATGGAAAAATTATCGCCATTGGTGTATGCTTCTACTGCCTGCGGCATTCCACCTACAGCCATATATATTCTAAGATCACGCATCAGTTTACGATTCACCTGCTGTCCCACTTCTTTATTCATTTCAAACAGCGTTTTTAACATTGTATAACTTTTTCCTGTTGCATTACAAAATTCTTCATAGTCCATAGGATATATCTTGATTTTCATTTCCTCAGATGGAATCAATATGTCTTTTACATTCTTTTTGATTGATATCAGCGATCCTGTTTCAATATAATGATACCTTCCATCCTTCACCAAATGTTTTATCGCCTGTCTTGCTTTTGGAAACAACTGTACCTCATCAAAAATAATAACAGACTCATGTAAAAACAAATCAATTCCTGTCACAGCCTGCAATCGCAAAAAGAACATATCGATATTATGAATATCATTGAAACATTCCAGAACATCACTGGATGCCTTTGAAAAATCAAGTAAAATATATGATTTATATTCGTTTTTTGCAAACTGTTCAGCGATGGTGGACTTCCCGACACGCCTTGCACCCTCAAGCAATACTGCATATCTATCCGCATATTTTTCTTTCCAATCTATTAATTCATCATATGCTTTTCTTTTAAAATACATAGCTTCTCCCCCCTGTTCTCCATTCACGCCGTACCATTTTGCATTTCTTCAATATTAGTATACCCTGTTTTTTGCATTTCTTCAATATTTTTTATATCCATTCAGTGCATTTCTTCAATGTTTTCATTTAAAATGCCCTTAAAAAGCGGTGGCCTGCTTCGGTCACCGCTTCACTGTTTATTCTTCATTTCCCATAAGCATCATGATGGGTTCTTTCTTTAGATTCTGGCGGATGTAAACCATGGCGATGCCGCCGCCCAAAAGCAGGATAAGGATGCCGCCTGCAACGGCTGTGCCAGCCAGCTCGGATGGGGTGATCTGCTGCTGGGAGGCAAGTGCTTCCTCGCCTTCCTTACCGTCGCCAATACCGCCACTGGTAAAGGTTTCATCGTAGATTTGCTCCTGTTTCAGCTGTTCCGCGGTTTTATCTGTCAGGACACAGCCCACAACAGCTCCGGCCGCAGTACCCAACAGTACAATGCTCATAAGTCCTGACAGAAGTGACAAAATGCATTGCTTTTTCTTCATCCCCAGTGACCGTTCTATGGCGGTGCGCATGGATGCTCTGGAAATAAACAAATGACAGAACAACGCCAGCACAAGGATCGCCATGATCACACCGCCTGCTAAAAACAGCACGGACATAACTCTTCTGTTGTTTATATTTTCTTCCAGAACGGAATATCCATTGTCGTAAAATTTGATTTCCAGATTGTCGATACCCTGCTTCTCCCACAGTTTCAAGTAATGCTCGATCCCGCCATTTGGGATCTGGAAGGAAGTGGTCCCTTTATTCATTCGACCAAAACTGACAATATTATTATCCCAGCTGCTGGTCACAGAAGCGTATGGGATGATAATTTCATTGTATCCAAGTCCAAAATCCGAATCATCTTTTTCCGCCATACTGTAGATTCCAACGATTTCATATGCGTTTTCATCGAAAACAGAAAGTACTTCTCCCTTTCCATTCCTAAGGTTATAACCTCCGCCACCGCCATCATATTTAAACGCAAACCCCGGCGCACTGCCATAATCTGCGGCAATCAACGGAAGCGTCAACCTATCTCCCACCTGTAGATTATTGGACATAGCTAGGTCCTCCGGAACGAGACAAACGCGTTTTCCCTGGGCATATTCCTCCTGACTTATATCTCTTCCATCTTGCACCGCCGCATTGTTTTCATGGAATGCCATGAGGAGTTTAGTGGCATCTACTGGCTGTACCGGCAAAAGACTATTCATCATATTGCTCTCTTTCATCAATTCCAGCCATGGTTTTGCCTCATCCGATTCATAAAAGCCCTCTGTTACTTCATCAATCAAACGATCCGGCGTATCACTGTTGATTCGCTCGCCCTTTCGATTATACTGGGAAGCGTACTGAGAAATGGGTGTATATTCCCATTCATCATTTTCTCCCATGTACGTTTCGTCTCTGTCATCGTGCGGATACGTCCCTTGATTCAAGCGCATAATATAGGTTTTCCCGGTTTCCATTACTGTCTCCGGCGTTGGATTATAATGCTCACAGACCCATATTTTCCGGTTTAACAAATCCGGATCTCCGGCCAGTACTCTGGTAACCGTGCATGGCAGGGAGTCCATGACATCCGTTCTCAGCGGAGTCACCTCCACCAGGACCAGCCAGTCATTCACCCGCTCCGTCACCTCTCCCGGGCGCAGGATCATATCCGGCATATAGGCAGTAAAATATGGACGGTTCATGGGGGCATGTATATAATCAACCCCTTCAAAATCCAGCACGTCTTCAGATACCAAGGCTCCATATTTCTCACGAGAATAGTAATAATACTGATCTATCTCCGCATCCCACTCCCCATCGATTTCCGTCTCTGTGGGTTTTTGTTCCACGGTCCCCACAGTGTTAAACAGTCCCTCGAAGGCACTTGCGTCCCGCTGATTCAGCCAGGAAATATTTAATCCCAGAACAAATAATGCGGCGGACACTGCCAGCAGACAGAAAAACAGGAACGTCTTCAGCGGCGTGCGGAACATTTGCTTCAGACTGTTTTTTATAATCATTGGCCTCCCCCTCTTTTCTGCTCCTCTACGATCTGTCCGTCACGCATGCGGTACTCTACGTCTGCTCGCGCTGCGATGCCCGGATTGTGGGTAACAACTACTACCATATAGCCTTCTTCGTGCGCCAGCCGTTCCAGTATAGCCACCACATTTTCTTCATTTTCTGTGTCCAGATTCCCTGTTGGCTCATCGGCAAAAAGCAGTTTGCCGCCTGCTGCCATAGCCCGGGCGATGGCGACACGCTGCTGTTCCCCGCCGCTCATCATTTTGGGAAACTGACCATGGATTTTCTCCGGCAGTCCCACCTGCCCGATGCATTTCTTCGCCCGCGCCGCTGCCCTGGCTTTTGGCATTCCCTTTAGTTCCAGCGGGTACATGACATTTTCCAGCGCATTGAGCAAAGGGAATAGATGAAATGCCTGGTACACCACCGCCGCTATATCCCTGCGGTAAATATCCCGGTCCATCTTAGACAGATCTTCACCGTTTAGATAAATCTTTCCTTCTTTGGGAAGATCCAGGCCCGCCAGCAGGGACAGCAGTGTACTCTTTCCGCTCCCGGACTCACCGGTTATGGCATAAAACCTGCCGGATTCAAAACTACAGTTTACTTCCCGCAAAGCCAGGATGGTCTGATATTTGCTTATATAAGAATAACTCACCTGTTCCACCACCATTTTATCCATAACTACCTCACTCTCTTCCTGTCAATGTGACGGATATATTTGTTTTGCTGATTCCTTCCAGAGAAATCAGTGCACCTGCCAGATAACACAGGAAAAATACTGCTGCCATATACCACACAAAATCCTGTAAGCCCAACGCCAATGCCAGCAATTCTCCGGCTACACAGCCCACAATAGCCAGCAACGTATGCTCCAGCATAAAAAGTACAATAGTCTGATGTCTCCTCGTTCCCATGGCCCGCATAATAGAAGCCTCCATCCTGCGGCTGTAGAGCAGCAGATAAGAAACGATTCCTCCGATCATCACCGTGATCAGAAAGACCAGCGGATAAAAGGATTGCAGCATATCCATGCTCCGCTCCAGACGTGTGGCAGCTTCAATATAATTTCCGTCATATACTTTCAGCGCTGCCCCGGTAAAGGAATTGTCCGCCGCCTCATCGATTTCTCTCAGACCTGCGTCTTGCATCTGCTGCTTAAAATCATTGAGTTTAGACGGATCTTTTACTTCCAGAGAAAAAGAACTTGCCATATATTCCTGATTCGCCTGTGCATACCAGTTTTGTATCTGCCGGACACTCACATAGATCCGAGGCACGCTCTCATCCGATCCCAATTCGCCGGTACGATAACTGCCCGCAATACGCATGGTGACTTTCAATAGAGGAAGTTGCAGCAAACTCCCCCAATTTTGTGAAGAACTCGCAAAATAATCCGTCTGCACCGTAACGGAATCGCCAATGTTCAGACTGTGTTCTTCCATAAATGCCTGTTCTATAAGACAGGAATCCTCACTTGCTCCGGCTTTCCCTATGGAAAAGACTTCCCCCTCTGTCTGCAAATCGGTAACCCGCTCCTTTAGATCTTCCACCTTTGTCACACCGCTTATGGGGAAATACGTATCCTCCTCTCCGTCCACATTGCCAAATAATTCTGCCTGCTCCGTATAATCTGCAACATATTCAGAGGTTCTCACCTGTTCAAGCAGGGAATTTTTAATCAGCAGTCCCTTGCTCCTTTGCCCATTCAGGCTGAAGATGGATGCCCGCACAGGCATGACCTGGGGCAGCTGATTCTTCTGGTCCCGCAGATTGCCCATCATGCCAAAGTACACCGCCAGCAGCAGCATGGTCATAGCGCAGACACTAATACTCAAAAGGCTCTTCCATTTATGCCTGCGGATATTGCGCATGACAATGTGTATACTATATAGGAAGGATTTCCGCCTCACAGGGATCAAAGCATCCGCCGCCTGATCGGGATGTACCATAGTTCCCATGACCAGTGTGGAGGGAACCTCACCTTGTTTTGTGCGTATTTTCTTTTTAGAAATCACATAGCACCTCCCATCTTTAAAAACATTTACCTCACCGCCTTTTTGCCTTTTGATCTCCCAGCCCTCATCCTGGTTGTAACGTTCCAGTTCTTTGATCAGCTCTTCATCCGTATGTACAAGATGGGGCACCACAAAGGAAAACTGACGCTGCTGATCCGCTGTAATGATCTTCTTGTAGTCCTCCTTGAACTGGGCGAAACCGCCTACTTTATTTTGCTCGTATTCCACCTGGCTTAAATATTTCTGAACCGGGAAATTTTGCTCCTTTTCTGTCCAGATTGTCGCTTTTCCTTCCTCGCGGACAATGCGCCCGCAGATCGCAATGGCTCCCTGCAACTGCTTTTCTCTCTGCTGCAAAACCATTTGCTGGTTTCGCACCGCATCCTCCAGCGCCACATTCCCCTGAAAGACTTGGGCGATTTCTTCTGTCGTCATGTCCAGCATGCGGAGTAATTTAATAAACTGCAGACGTTTCACATCCTCCTCCCGGTAATTGCGGTAAGCATTCCCTTCCTCCCGCCCCGGATGCAGCAGCCCGATTTTCTCATAAAACCGAATATTCTGTCTGGATATCCCAGTAAGCTCTTCCACCTGTTTCGTATTCAATTCCCCGCCTCCTTTTGCCTATACTTTAAGGGGTATAGTTGGTAGATAGTCAAGTGTTTTTTATTATTGTACCATGTTTTTCTTTTGCAAATAGCAAAACAGTGCATATTCATCTCTGCGATGGACATACACTGTTGGAAAACTCCTTATTTCATATTACATTTTAACAACCTCTTATACGTGCAGTCTATGGCGAAGGCTCCCAGGGGAGCTGTGCTTAAAATAGCCAGGACTGCCACGGTCAGTACGATATTTCCGCAGCCAAGCCCCATGGCCAGCGGCACGCCACCGATAGCGGCCTGCACCGTTGCCTTTGGAGTATAGGCGATCATGCAGAAGACCCGCTCCTTTATGGAAAGTCTGCTCCTTATCATGCAGATCAAAACACCCACCATCCGGAACACCAGCGCACCGAATATAAGCACCACTGCCGCAATCCCGGCACTTTTTACGTATTTCAAATCCACCGTGGCACCCACCAGCACGAACAAAATCACCTCTGCCGCAACCCACAGTTTATTAAATTTCAAAGAAAGTCGCTTCGCCACCACCTGCCGCTTCTGCTGCAGGGAAATACCTACGCACATGACTGCGATAAGGGACGCGAAGGGAATTATTTTCCCATACTGATCCTCTACGGTAACCATGATAAACGAAATACCCAGCAGAATGATCACCTTCGCCGTATCCCGGATATGGACCTTTCGGAAATATTCCGCCAGCATAATCCCCATCAACAGGCCGATCACGATACCCACCACAATAGAAACCGGTATCTTCACAAAGCTCATGGCCGAAACACTCCCGCCCTGCGCCAGCCCGGTAAAAGCAGAAAACATAACAATAACAAATACATCATCCACCGATGCCCCCGCCAGGATCAGCTGCGGAATACTCTGTTCCTTCCCGTAGCCTTCTTCCATGAGTTTCAGCATCTTCGGCACAATAACCGCCGGTGAGACAGCCGCAACCACGGCCCCCATAATAGCCGCATCTAATACGGAAATACCCAGCAGCCGCGGCGCAAGCATGACCATCCCGATCATTTCCAGACAGGCCGGCACGAAACACATGAGCACCGCCGGTCGCCCCACCTTTTTCAGATCATTGATATCCAGGGATAAACCTGCTCTGGTCAGAATAATGATCAGCGCTATCCGTCGCAGATCCGCAGAGATATCCAATATAGAACCGTCAATATAATTCAGCACATGGGGTCCCAAAAGCACCCCCGTCAGGATCATGCCAAACAGACTGGGCAAATGGAATTTCTTACAAATCCACCCCGCCAACATCCCCACCAGCAGCATCAACGCAATACTCAGTAACATAAAAAATTCCTCCTTATAAACACAAAAAGGCTGATGCCCCCTGCGTTATTTTCGCAGAAGTCATCAGCCATAAAAGCGGTTTAAGTATAAATACTTTGGGAGAACCTCATTCCCACTGGAAATTATAAAGGGAAATACAACGTTTGTCAATATTCTTCCCTATCCTTTAGCGCCGCGAGCACATCCCCCTCCGGAAGTTTCAGCAGCGAAGCAACCTTTCCTACATCCTGCAAAGTCTCATATGCATTCCAGATAAGATTCCCCTGCACGTCTTTCGTTACTTCTTTTGTTACTTCTTTTGTTACTTCCTGCCGCACCTGCTCCGCCTGTTTCGCCATTTCTTTCTTATGCTCATACTCGATGATATCCATCTCAAGAACCAAACCTTCTTCTACCATATCGTTGATTCCCTCCTTCTGGCATTCCTCGTACCCGGCGTAGAGATGACGGTACAAAATCGCAATCAGATTGCGCAATCTCTCCGCATCCGCCACCGTCAGATTCCCTGCTCCCACATTTTCTCTTACTACTCCAAGTATATCATTGAGAATGTAGTTTTGCAACGCATTCATGTTTTCTTCCGTGCGCTCTTTCTCAAACTCCTCCCGGAACTTCAAAAGCATAAACGGCAGTAAAACGAGCATCTTCCTGCGGTTCAGTTCTCCCAGATCATGTTCCAGCAATTTGAACGTATTTACCTTATATTCAAAAGTCCCCTGCGTCCCAAAATCCAGCAGGATCTTCTGCACATCTGGTGTCCTTCCATATTTATACAGATAAATAATAACAGGTTCCGGAAAATGCAGCACCTCACATCCATCCTTATTCGTCAAAGCATACCGATACCCATAATCAAACACGCGGAACTGCATTTCCTCATCCTCCGCGATCTGCCCTTCCACATGATAGGACTTTTCCCCATTCACCGTAATGATTCCATCCGCAATGGTCTTCTTCAGTTCGTCATCAATATGCTCGGTCCAGTTGTATGTGACCGAACTGTCCAACGGAAAATGCTCATCAAAACAGCCGTTCAGAAAATTAATCGTAGCCGCTTTGGACAGCGTCAGTCCCTTTTTCAAAACCTTGTCATAAATATGCGTTATTTGTTTTTCCATTTCTATGCCTCTTGTTTTATGTAGTGTGCCGACACACCTGGTCTACAGTTGCCAAATCACATAGAACCATCCATAAACACCACCGCCTTTATTCTTTTTTCCTGTTTGGTGAAATCACTGCTCTGAATCGAGCTTGAAAACGGAAGAATTTCCGTAAAGATATTGTAACATACACACAAATAAAATACTACCATAAAATAAAATTTTTGTATTACGAATTTTTGTATTACTTTCCAGCCTCCCATTGCCCAAAATAGTCAGTATTTTGGGCAATAAGCCGGATTTCAGGCTCACATTGCTTCAAGCAGAGCCTTCATTTTCTCCAAGAGACAAAACGCTGCATAATAAATAGTCTCAAACTTTATGTAATCCTGGGTGTTTTCGTCCCAAAGGAGTTGGACTTTGGCGGGGAATTCCTCATCGCTGTCCCAGAACTCGAAGATTACCGGAAGGAAATCAAAAAGTGGCAGCCGATAGGATAAATCCGCGTATGGTTCCGGTGTCCCGCCCATCTGCTCACAAATTTTCTTTAATTGTTCCCTTTTGCCATCAAAAAGTTTCCCATATGGTTCAAACATGGATATGCCGCCCTGTTTGCCGTACTGCACCGTATGTGGCAGGCTCTGTATAGTCACCCAGGTTCCCGAAAGGTGCCTGCCCCGTTTCACATCGGAGAGAATATCATAGATGGTCAGGCCTGCCGTATAATCGGTCTTATCCCAATGAATCCCATCTTCCGCCTGCACCGTCACCGTGCCGTCCAGCAGCGAGAGCGCGTGCCTGCTCCCCGCAAAGAAAATAAACGCAGTATCCTTGTCCTGCTCCAACGCAAAATCATCCGCTATCTTTCGCAGATCCTGTCCGCAGAACCGCTGTCTTGCATTCTCATAGAATATATCGTGATTACTTCTGGTTTCTATCTTAGTATCCTTCAATGCGCCGCTCCTTCCGCAGTTCATAACGGCGTTTGCCGCCTTCCCATTCCATTTTCTGTTCCTCGTGTTCCAACTCCAGACCCGGCACTTCCAAAGCATTGCCATCCTGATCAATCGCTACCATAACCACATAAGCACGGTTAATCATCCGCCGCATACCTGTCTTCTGGTCCTCTGCATAAGTCAACACACGCACCTCCATAGAAGTCCTGCCAACATAGGTAATCTGTCCGGAAAGCACCAGCACATCGTTGATATAAGCTGCCGACTTGAATACAAGATTATCGATAGCCGCCGTGGTAACCTCCGTATGACAATGCCGCCGAGACACCAGCCCCGCCATCTCATCGATCCACTGCATCAACATCCCGCCAAACAGTCTCCCATATCCATTAATATGAGTCGGTCTGAGGGTGTACGAATTCTCTGTTTTCGAATCTTCCACTCGTCTTTTTTCCACGTTTTTCCCTTTCTTTTCATAGATTTAATACTTATTTTACAATACATTTTTATTCCATATTTATTTCACACAACATTGACATTTTCATCACAATCTGTTCACATTTATTCTCTATAATACAAATCATAGAAAACAAATAAAAAAGTTTTCTACAAACAAAATAAACTTTTCTTTTTCATACGGCTGGTCGCAGGACCAGCCTTCCTTCTTTTTATTTACCTTTATTCTTTCATAAAAGTGTTCATCTATGCATTCTCACTAAGCTCAATCTGCGCTTCGCTTGATTTCTCTAAGTGTTCATAGTTTATCATGATCACTAAGCTCGATAACACCTCGCTAAGTGTTCAGATATGCATTCTCACTAAGCTCAATCTGCGCTTCGCTTGATTTCTCTAAGTGTTCATAGTATATCACATATATTTCTATTTATCGATCTTGTTCTCTACTCTATTCCATTTTATTTTCATTTACGGTTTGCAGTTTCCACAGGGACTATACCCTTCCGCAATCAACTGGTCCCGCGATTCATTGCTCTCTGCATAGTTCTTTACGGATATCTTTTCCGCTGAGGGACAATCAGGCAGGTGGAATTTTCGCGTGTGTGTATTTAGAATATACGCAGCCGAAGTATTCGTATCGCCTACGGAATCATATTTCACAGAATCATCCCACGTATCTTCCGCCACAGCATCCTCAGCACCTCTGTCTGTACCTCCGCTGCCATATGACCAGTCTGTAGTCGGTTCCGCATTCCAGGTCAGGTTCACTCCATCCGAAGTCACAGAAATATCCCCCTGCACATCCGTCCGGAAAAGCGTCACCCCCTTGGCCTGCAGCCGTTCCATAACCGCCTGCGCCGGATGTCCATAAGAATTCCCAGCACCGCAGCTCACCACCACGGCCTCTGGTGAAGCCGCATCCAAAAGCCCCTGGGAAGTAGAAGAATCACTGCCGTGATGTCCTGCCTCCAGCACATCCACGTCCAGATCCTGCCCGGTGGAAAGTATCTCGCTCTCACTTCCAGCCTCCGCATCCCCAGTAAACAAAAAACTATTCCCGCCAAATACCAGCCGGATAGCAATCGAATTATCATTCACATCCGCATGATCATACCTTGTTGGCCCAACTACAGTAAAGGATGCATCGCCAAAGGCAAACGCATCCCCCACCTGGGGCGTGACAGCCGCCAGCCCCTTCTCCTGCATAATGCTCACATATGAGCGATAAATATTTGTATCCGCCGTATAATCCGGCGCCAGCACAGTATCCACAGGGAACACATGCAACGCACCCACAATACCATTCAGATGATCCGCATCAAAATGCGAAACAATCACATAATCCAGCGTCTCCACGCCAAAGGACTTCAGCACAGCCACGACCTTAGACGAATAATCCCGGTCGCCGCCATCTACAAGCATAAAATGCCCCTGAGACTCGATGAGCGCAGCATTTCCCTCGCCCACATCCAGATAATACACCGTGAGCATCCCATCCACAGGCGCATCCGTAACCGCCGGTACCTCAGAGGCCGCAGCCTCCACCTCCACCGCCGGCGAATCCTCCGCAGCAGCTGCCCCGCCCTGACATCCCGTCAACAGACACAGCAGCAGTAACCAAATCCCTGCTAATCTTAACTTTCTCATTTATTATCCTGTGTTTCCTCCAGGCCAATTTCATGAAGTTTGGAAACCTTCTCATAATTGGTTGCAAAGCCTTCGCCTGGGGCAATGGACTGTAACGGTCCACGCATGAATACCGGTTTCAGTAGGATCGGCGTAATAATCGTCGTGATCACAACCACGATAACCACCGGACCCACGAATTCAGACCCCAAAAGTCCCAGCTGCACACCTTTGCTGGCTACGATCAGTGCCACCTCACCACGGGATATCATTCCAACCCCGATACGCAGCACCTGATAATTCTTATATCCACAGAGTTTCGCGCCCAGTCCACAGCCAACTACTTTGGTAAGTACCGCAACCACCGTAAAGAGCACTGCAAACAGCACAATGTTAATAGTCATGGAAGGCAGGGCCACTTTCAAACCGATACTTGCAAAAAATACAGGTGAGAAAAACAGATAAGACAGTGTGTCAAATCTCGCCGTCAGATACTGATTCTTCTGGGTATTGGAAATGATGACACCGGCGATATAGGCACCGGTAATATCCGCCACACCAAAAAACTTCTCAGAAACAAAGGACAACAGCAGACAAAATGCAAATGCCACAATGGCATGGCGGCGAAGTCCATCCTGCGCCCGGTCGCTCCATTTTTTGAATAATCTATAGAAAATATAACCGCCAATCAGAGCAACAACAAAGAATGCCACGATCTTCAGAAGCACCACCGACAGATTCACGCTGGAATCCGCCATACCGGAAATCACCGTCAGGGCTATAATACCCAGCACATCATCGATAATCGCCGCACCCAGAATCGCATTGCCCGAATGGGTCTTCAACTTGCCAAGCTCCTTCAGTGTCTCCACGGTAATACTTACGGAAGTCGCCGTAAGTATCACGCCCATGAACACATTCTGGAGAAAAATCGGGCTGGCCGCATCCGACTCGATCATGCCCGGCTTGTTAAATATGTAAGCAACCGCAAACCCGCCCAGAAGCGGCACAATAACACCAATTAATGCAATAATGAAGGCCGACTTACCACTTCTTTTCAATTCCTTCATATCGGTCTCCAGGCCCGCACAGAACATGAGTATAATAACTCCGATCTCCGCCACCATGTCGATAAACTCCGTCTCATGTACCACGTTCAGTACAGCCGGTCCCAAGACAACACCTGCAATCAGGGCTCCAACCACCTGTGGCATGTGAATCTTTCTTGTCAGCAATCCCAGCACTTTTGTACTGAGCAAAATAACTGCCAGGTTAAACAAAAACATATAATCCTTCATAATTTTCTCCTCATTCTCGCCAATTTCTACACGATGTCCTTTGTTTATAACTAATCCGTTGTAATTGTATCTCTTTTACAGTTTTTGTCAATATATATTTGAATAATATTAAAAAACGTGGCTGTCGCAAGACGTTACATAAGAAGATAAATAGCTATATGCGTCAATAAATGTTGGCAGCATCATGCAAACACTTCTAAAAGGTTCCGTCTACAACAGGTAGCGGAACCATTTAGTCAGAAAGTTGATTCCCTTAAAAGACAATTCCTGCTGTGGTGTCATGGTTTTGTCAACTACCAGCTCTCCATAGTCATATTCCGTCATGGATACTGCCTTTTTACAATATTTTTCTGAATTTAGCATGTAAGACTCCAGATCCTGATTCAACTCTCTGCTGTCAACCACCAACATTAATTCTGTATCCAGGTAAGCGCTTCTCATATCCATATTAAAGGAACCAACGATACTAATCCGCTCATCCATCAGACAGGTTTTAATATGATAAGAAGCGTCTCCCTGGTACTCATAAACTGTAAATCCAGTATCATGCACCTTCTGCTTTTCCCGGATATAATCCGCACAGCCGAAAGGATTCGCACCATTTTCCGGTGCATTGATAATCAGCCGTGTATCCGGAACCTTTTGCGCAATCTTTCCCAGCCCCTCATACATGACAGGATCACAGATCACATAAGGCGTATGAATATAGACCTTTTCCGAAGCCTGCTCCAATAACTGTTCCAGGGAATGCCATACCCAGGGTTCTTTATTCTCCCGTTCAATGGGATTGGACAGCAACTGGATTGACGTTACCGAATGAAGCCCCTGCTCCAGTCGTTCCTTTGCCTGTGGCTTACATGCTTCCGGATAAGTTTCTTCCATTTCCTGACCGGCTGTTTCTAGCTCCGCTATCCCCTTCTCCACATTTTTTCTTGCCCATTTCCCAACATAATCAGAATAATCCACACAATAAGGAAGTGTCCATACTCCATCAAAATATGTTTTCACCTGATAGAGCGAACTTTTCTCACTTAAGCCCTTGTTTTGGACAAACACCTCCATATCATAATTTTTATGTCCACCGTCTTCACTGCCCAGGAAGAAATCATAGGTATTTCTTCCGCCCAGCATATAGCCATAGTCATCAATGACCACATATTTATCATGCATCCGTCCCATCAGGTTCCACGGTTCCAGCACATGAACCGGATTATAAATCTTTAACTGTATATTGGGGTGAGATGCCAACGCCTGGAAAACAGGAGCATTATCCATTTTCAGAAATCCACTGTAACCATCTACCAGAATCTGCACCTGAACACCTCTCTCCGCTGCCTCATAAAGCAGAGAAGCGACCTGTGTGCCGCTTGTATCCGGTCTGAAATCAAAAGTGGAATACTGAATCGTTTTCTTTGCCATTTTAATTAGGGCAATGCGATTTTCCAGTGCCTCTTCATTGGTTGTTACCAGACGTATACCATCGCCGCCTGTCACATCTGTTTCACTGTAAAACTTCTGATTTTCTGACACTTTTTGATATTCATCCGAGACCGTTTTGTGTTCTGCAAAAGGTAACGCTGCGCCTCCCAGCAGATACAGCACAAGCGTTAATACAGTCAGTCCAATGCCAAGACCCATTCTTTCTTTCACCTGTTCCTTTCCACGTAGTATATGATAAAAAAGAAAGCCATACATCCACCAGGTAAATATCATGATAGCCACACAGACAATCATGACTATGTTTGACAGCACAATTGGCATATGCGGCATCATCAAAAACAGTAGCATAGATAAAAACAGCACCGCTGTACAAAGTTTTCCGTACCAGGTCGCACCTCCTGTTGTCTTTCCGGTCTTTCTTCTGACCAGCAGCTCCATCCCGCCCATAAACAGTTCTTTCGCAAGCATCACCACTGCAATCACAAGGGCATAGGGATTTTTTACTGCCAGACATATAAACAAAAGGCAAAGTGTCAATTTATCCGCAATGGGATCTAACGCCTTGCCCAACTCTGTTACCATATGAAATTTTCGCGCAATTTTCCCATCCAGAAAATCCGTCAATGCGGAGAGTGCCATCAGCACCACCTGCAGGATGTACTGCTCTTTCAGGATTGCCGCTGCAAGAAAAGGCAACAGCAGAATCCGGAAATAACTCATCATATTTGGAATCGAAAATACTTCTCTTTTGTTAAATTTCATATCTATCACCTTATTCCTCGATTTCTATAGTATGGTAAATAGTATATAGCGAAAGTTCCAAAAATACAAGAATATCCAATGTATGAAATAATGCAACAAAGACCTTTAAACACTGACAATTCAGCATTTAAAGGCCTTGATTATTTTTTGTTTTTACAACAGGAATTAGTCCTGTACGTAAGGCATGATTGCCATATGACGAGCTCTCTTGATTGCTACAGTCAGAGCTCTCTGATGTTTTGCACAGTTTCCTGTGATTCTTCTAGGAAGAATTTTACCACGCTCAGATACATATCTTTTCAGTTTGTTAACATCTTTGTAATCGATATCGTTATTCTCTTTACCACAGAATACGCAAACTTTCTTTCTTCTGCGTCCGCCGCCTCTTCTTTTGAAGCCGCCTTCGCTTCTTTCACTTTTATTATAAGCCATGTCGGTTTACTCCTTTCAAAATAGTTCTTCTCACAAAATCGTGTAAGGAAGTTCGATTCACTAAGTTACTGTGTGGACTTGTTGACTAAATTCGTCTGCGACTCATTAAGTCAGCCAATGTCTCTGTCTTCGCCTTCGGCTCGCCAATCACTAAGTTCCTTCGAACAACCATCACACTAAGTTCATACTTCGCTTACGCTCGCATTCACTAAGTGTTCTTGGTTTAGTTAAACGGTAACTCCTCATCGATTCCGTCTGGAATGTTCATAAATCCATCTGCTGCCGGTGCACTTGGTGCAGGTGCAGACATGGATGCGCTCGGTGCATGGTATGCCGCGCTGTTATTGTCGCTGGCAGACTTGCTCTCTGCAAATTCCTGGTTTTCCACAACAACATCTGTTGTATAAACCTTAACACCGTCTTTATTGGTGTAGCTTCCGGTCTGAATACGTCCTTCTACTACGATACGAATACCCTGATGAAAATATTTCTCAGCAAATTCAGCACTTCTGCCAAATGCAACACAACCGATAAAGTCAGCTGTAGCATCGCCATCGCGCTTGAATCTGCGGTCAACTGCCAGAGTATATCTTGCAACTGCTGTAGCGTTCTCGCCTGCAGAATATCTTACATCCGGATCTCTTGTTAAACGTCCCATTAATATTACTCTATTCATAGTATTTCCTCTTTCTTATCTGAAAACATTATAAGTGTCCTTGGCATTAATGGTCCTTTGCGTCAAAAGCGATTAGGCTTCTTTGCTTACAACTAAATATCTTAATACGTTGTCCATAATACGCATACGTTTTTCAACTTCTGCAGGACAGGTTGATTCTGCTTCGAACTGGATGAAATAATAATAACCTTCACGCATTTTCTGAATTTCGTAAGCTAATCTTTTCTTACCCCATTCTTCAACTTCTGAAATAGTACCGCCGAAACGTGTAATCAGTGCTTTGGCTTTTTCTACTACTTCTGCGCGAGCGTCATCCTCGATCTTGGCATTCACAACTACCGCTAATTCATATTTGTTCATGCTGTTTTACCTCCTTATGGTCTCTGGCCCCCTGACAATGCAGGGAACAAGGATAAAATGTATAATATATCACGAAGTTAAATGATACCATACGGCACCAAATAATTCAAGAACTTTTTTATTGATTTTCATTTTGTCTCTGGATATGTTTCGTATTCTTTTCCACAATGGTCCGTTTGATCATGACCTGATGCCCGCAGCCCATACATTTGAGACGAAAATCTGCCCCCACACGGAGCACCTCCCACTCATGGCTGCCACAGGGATGTGGTTTTTTCATGGTAATGATATCACCCAGTTCATAGTTCATAACATGCCCTCACTTACTGTTTATTAACAATGATTTGGCTAAATACCTGGCCGATGGGATCATGGATCACCAGATCCGCGCGATTATCCATGGGCGTGGTGGATTTGTTGATGAGGATCAGCTTGTTTCCCCGATAATAGTCGATGAGTCCTGCTGCCGGGTACACCGCCAGGGAAGTCCCACCTATGATCAGCACATCCGCACAGCTGATAGCCGCCAGGGACTCATTCATGATCCCATTGTCAAGGCCCTCTTCATACAAGACCACATCAGGCTTAAGCATGCCGCCGCACTCACAACGTGGTACGCCGCCCGCCGCTTTCACATAAGCTGCATCATAAAATTTGCCACATTCCATACAGTAATTGCGATGTACAGAGCCGTGGAGTTCCAGCACATGATTGCTGCCTGCCGCCTGATGGAGCCCGTCAATATTCTGGGTCACGATAGCCCGCAGCTTCCCGGCCTCCTCCAGTTCCGTCAGTTTCAGATGCGCCGCATTGGGCTTCTTGTCCAACGCCAGCATCTTATCCTGGTAAAAGCGATAAAATTCTTCCGGCTTTCTCATAAAGAAGGTATGGCTCAAAATGGTCTCCGGCGGATAGTCATAAGTCTGATTATACAGGCCGTCCACACTACGGAAATCCGGTATGCCGCTCTCCGTAGAGACCCCGGCGCCACCGAAAAACACGATATTATCGCTCTCGTCAATCATCTTCTGCAACTGTTCCCAATCACTCATGACACATCCTCCTTTACACATCAGTTCTCGTCGTAATGCATTTCCTGACTTGTATTATCCTGTATTTCTTCTATATCATCCACATTTTCCGGTGCGGGCGTCGCTGTAACCGACGCTATTGGCTGTACGATGCTGATACATTTCGCCTGCACCACCCGCCTCGTCGCATCATTTCCCGTACAGGTAGACAGGGTAATGGCTTTCTCTTCCCCTGTAAATGCCGCCTCATTGGACACGACGGAATTCCCCTTGCATTTCTCCAGATAAGACTTGAATTCCTGGCCACCGCCTCCAAAAAGCGTGTAGGTCGCACTATCCGCCGAAGTCTCATAGACCGAAAAGATCTCATAACGGTAATTTCCCTTTGGGGTCAGGATCCAGATATACGGATTCTCATCATAGGTCTTTTGATCGAAGAGATTCCGCAGCAGTCCGAACATAGACCCATTTTTCATATTATGTCCGTAAACAATAGTATTGCTGTCTGAGAAATCCGCCGTATTCTGATAATCCAGAAAAATAGAGGCAGAGGTATTCTTTACTTTCTCAAAGGTGTGATGCAGGTAATACTCATTATCCTCACCCTGCAGGATTGGATAGTTAATATTAGGAACGGCCTCCACGTAGATCCATCCTACAATATCCGCATTCTGGGCCTGCAGTGATGCAAAGTCCACCGTGATAGGTGGCTCCGGATCCACCGGGTTCCCTGCTGCATCCGTTGTGTCCGCAGACTCACCGGCCGTCTGGGCAGGCGTTGGCGTAGTCACGTACTTCTCCGCCAGATTATCATATTCATCCTCGCTAACCTGATATTCGTGATAGATCTGATACAGATTATACGCTGCATAAACAAAGACACAAAGCGCAACGATTAATACAAGGAACCGCAGGACACTGCCTGCGGTAATTTTTTTCTTTTCCTTCATCTATGACTCCTAATAAACACAAACAGCAGTTCCAATCTGCACTGTATTATAAATCTTCTCTACATCAGTTAACGGTGTATTGACACATCCGTGAGAACCGTTGGTCTTATAGATATCCCCACCATATTCTGTTCTCCATCCGTCCGCATCATGAATACCCTGTCCGCCATTGAACGGCATCCAGAATTTCACAGGTGAAGCATACCCCTGTACATCCAGACTCCCCAGAGTCGCATCCCTCTTCTTCGCATCGATAGCCCAGCATCCCGGCGTAGTCGCACGATCCGCTGTAAGCAGCCCCGTAACAATAGGTGTGTCCACAATTACCTGATAGTCTTTGTAACACCACATACGCTGTTCGGAAATACTAACCTCCACGTAGGTGCCGCCCAGATCATTGTTGTCTCTGGACATGGCACTATAGCGGTACACTACCTCTTTCTCGCCGCTCTCTCCGGCTTCCAGCGATGCTTTTATAGCCTCCGTGGTCTTGTCCCGATTGATGACCCAGCCATAATCTCCAGACTGCAATGTGATCGTATTGCCCGCATGTGTCTTAAATTCTCTCGGAAGTCCGAAGGTATCATACTTTTTCGCCCACTCGTATACAAGTGCTGAAACACCATCCGTATTCAGTGTCAGCGTCGTTCCATCATCCTGAATCCACGGTTTAATGACATCTTTGTTGATGACTTCCTTGTCTTTGCCGAAGGTATACGTCAGACTAATGCTCAGATATTTATTCCATGCGTCCCGGCGACTGATCAACGATTCATTATCGCTGTAGACAGTTGGGTATGTATAGCAGTCCGGATCCGTGATACTCACCGTCGTCTTTCCCTCATCCAATGCTGTTTTGATCAGTTCCGTCATTTTGTCTTTATCAATGGTATTTCCCTTAACCTCCGGTACAATCTCATACCCATTATCATTCTCTTTCAGGTAAGCATCTGCCGGAGCAGTCATATTCTGCAGACAGGTCAGCGCATCAATACGCTGCACCAGAGCCGCATCATCATAGGTAGTGTTCGCTGCCATCTCAAAACTCTTTTGCTTGGTAAATGACTGGAACCACAGCCATGGATTCTGTTCCTCCATGAGTTGGTCCACTTTGTTGTCATCCACATATTCCAGACGAATATCGTCTGCTGTGATGGTCTCGGTCACGCCATCCCGTTCTTCCACGGTCAGCGTGTACTTGCCAATCTGTTCGCGAATACTCTGTTTAATCTGATCCACCGTCTTGCCGGTGGCCTTGATACCATTAATCGTAGAACCACTCAAAAAGTGCGTGGAAAAATACAGGCTTACCCCCACATAAACCGCTATAATAATCAGAACCAAAACCCCTACACTTATTAATGTTATTTTTTTTGCCTTATTTTTATCCTTCATTATACTCCCATCAATATATTGTTGTTCGTGTTACGCGATCATTTTGTCAATACTTACTAATTTTACACTCAATACAAATATCTCTGCTGCTACAGCCAGTTCCTCCGGTGTCGGATAAGACGGTGCGATACGGATATTACTGTCCTCAGGATCGATACCATATGGGAACGTAGCTCCCGCTCCGGTCATGACAAGGCCAGCTTCTTTTGCTTTGGCAACAATGGCTTTGGCACAGCCTTCCATAGCGTCAAAGGAAATAAAGTATCCACCCTTTGGTCTGGTCCAGCTGCCGATACCCAGTCCGCCCAATTCTCTGTCCAGCACATCCAGTACTGCCTCGAATTTCGGACGAAGGATGTCTGCATGTTTGCGCATATGCTCACGCATATGATCCATATCCTTGAAGAAACGTACATGACGCAGCTGATTTAACTTGTCATGTCCGATAGTCTGTGTTTTCATATGTTTTGCGAAATCTTCCAGATTACGTTTGGAAGCTGTAACCGCTGCCACACCGGAACCAGGGAAGGTCACTTTTGATGTAGAAATAAACTTGTATACCATATCCGGATGGCCGGCTTTCTCACATTCATTTAGAATCTCCAGCAGGAAGTCCTGATCATCATCATACAAATGATGGATGGAATACGCATTATCCCAGAAAATACGGAAATCATCTGCCGCCGGATTCAGATGTGCGAAACGGAGCACAGTCTCCTCGGAATAGGTGATGCCCTGTGGATTGGAATATTTCGGTACACACCAGATACCTTTCACAGCAGGATCATTATTCACATACTCTTCCACCATATCCATATCCGGACCGGTAGCCAGCATAGGGATGTTGATCATTTCGATGCCGAAATATTCGGTAATCCCAAAGTGACGGTCATATCCAGGTACCGGACAGAGGAATTTGACTTTATCTAATTTGCACCATGGAGTATTGTCACAAACACCATGGGTCATGGAACGTGAAATAGTATCAAACATAACGTTCAGGCTGGAATTGCCGTAAATAATCATATTGTCCGCAGATACTTCGGACATATCGCCCAGCAGTTTCTTCGCTTCCGCGATACCGTCCAGGACTCCGTAATTTCTACAGTCTACGCCTTCTTCACCTGTCATGTCTGCCTGACTGCTTAATACATCCATCATGCCATTGCTCAGTTCCAGCTGTGCTGTTGCTGGCTTTCCTCTGGACATATCCAGTTTCAAACCTTTTGTCTTGACTTCTTCATATTGTGCTTCTAATGATGCTTTTTCTGAGAGCAGTTCCTCTCTGCTCATATCTTTGTACGCTTTCATAATATTCCTCCTCGTTACATGGGGCTTTACTATTTGTTCTAGTACCCCATAATGTTTATATTTTACCCCCATGATCCTTTCATGTCAATGACCGCTTGGCGAATCTCTTGAAAGATGATATAATCTTTCTATTAATATAGAAGAAACGGGGACTGAATTATGTGGATTGCTGATAATTGGAAAGATTATGAGATTATAGATACTTCAAAAGGAGAGAAATTAGAACGATGGGGTAAATACCTTCTGGTACGTCCGGACCCGCAGGTGATCTGGGATACGCCGAAGACCCAGAAGGGCTGGAAGAAAATGAACGGGCATTATCACCGCAGTGCAAAAGGCGGCGGTGAATGGGAATTTTTTGATCTGCCCAAGCAGTGGACGATTTCTTATAAAGAACTGACTTTCAATCTGAAGCCATTCAGTTTCAAGCACACGGGACTTTTCCCTGAACAGGCTGCCAACTGGGACTGGTTTGGCGATCTGATCCGCAAAGCGAAACGCCCGGTCAAAGTACTGAATCTTTTCGCCTACACAGGGGGCGCTACCCTGGCTGCGGCTGCTGCTGGTGCGACGGTCACCCATGTGGACGCTTCCAAGGGCATGGTGAACTGGGCTAAGGAGAATGCCGCTACTTCCGGCCTGAGTGATGCGCCTATCCGCTGGATCGTGGACGACTGCCAGAAATTCGTAGAGCGTGAGATCCGCCGCGGCAATCATTACGATGCGATCATCATGGATCCACCCTCTTACGGCCGCGGACCCAAAGGTGAGATCTGGAAGATCGAGGATGCTATCTTTCCTCTGATCCAATTATGCGCACAGTTATTGACGGACAAACCTTTATTTTTCCTGGTTAACTCCTACACCACCGGGCTTGCTCCGGCGGTACTGTCCTATATGCTGTCCACCGTCCTGAAAAAACACAAAGGCAAAGTAGACGCCCAGGAAGTGGGCCTGCCTGTCTCCTCCAACGGATTAGTCTTACCCTGCGGAGCCGCCGGCCGCTTCCAGGGGCTATAAAATAAAAGAACCGAAAATGCCATTTACAAGCATTTCCGGTTCTTTTATTTTACTCGATGCGACGGGATTCGAACCCACGACCTCTGCGTCCCGAACGCAGCGCTCTACCAAACTGAGCCACGCATCGCAACCTTGTTCTATTATAGACATGGTAAGGCAAAAAGTCAACCTCGATTTTAAAAAACTTGTTAAAAATCCAGCCCAAAATATCAGGGCCTCGGGTTTCCCGGAAGCCCCTGATTTTAACTTAACTGATATACATCAGCATACTGTAATCCGAAAGATAACGCCTCACTATGGCTGTTGTGGAAGATATCTACATGGCCATAAGATGTTCCTCTATCCTCTACGGTATAGATGTTGCCATTGATCATCAATTTCGTGCCAAAAGGTACACCTGCCATAGCAACTGTTCTTCCTGCAGTGGCTGTCGTCCCGCTGGCAGTGATACCGTTTGCGTAAGATCCACAGCATTTGGAACATGCACAATATGCAGTAAGTTTGAACTTGCCCAGATACTGCCCCTGACCCGTTGATGTGCTGTTGTCGCTTACTTCTTCCTTCGCCGGTGCACTGTCTGTGCCGGATGAAGAGGAAGATGAGGAAGACGAAGATGCCTGGTCTTTAGATCCCTGATCTTTGGAATCCTGCGCTGCTTCTGCTGCCGCTTCCTCAGCCTGCTTCTGTGCAGCTACCTTTGCTGCCGCTGCCTCTTCGGCTGCTTTTTTCTCAGCCGCCGCTTTCTCCTCAGTTGCTTTTGCGGCTAATTCCGTCAACAGTTTCTGCTGATTTGCTATCTTCTCCTGCAAACTTGATGCGTTTAATTCTTCCTGACTGATTGTGGATGTGTATTCTGCAATCTTACTGTCCGTAGTCTCAGCCAGTGCTGATACTTCCGCCTGCTTGGCTTCTCTGTCAGCCTTCAGGGTTGCAAGCTGATTCTGTTCATCCTGAAGTGCTGCCTCTTTGTCCTGAATTTCTTCTTTCGTTGCTTTGTATGTATCCAGTTTGTTTCTGTCGTAAGTAGATAACTGCGATATAGTCTCTGCACGGCTTAAGAATTCGCTGATGGAATTCGCCTCCAGGAGTAATTCCAGCATGGTGGCATTGCCATTCTCATACATGTACTGGATACGCAGTTTCATATCATTGTACTGCTGTGTCTCCTGCTCCCTTGCGCGTTCCAGGGATGCTTCCATATGTTCCAGTTCTAATTCCTTATCGTCTAACTGGGTCTGGATCGAAGTCAGATCATTATTCAGTTCATTCAACTGTGTATTCAATTGTTCCAGATATGTTTCTAATTCGCTTTTCTTCGTCTCTAACCCCGAAATCTTATTCTGAGCATCTGCCAGATCTGATTGTGCAGCGTTCTTTTCGGCCTGCGCATCTGTTATCTTGTCCTGAGTCGTTGCATATGTAGGCAGTGTCATGGACAATGTCATCGCAATTGTAAGAAGAATACTAAGTAATCGTTTTTTATTCATGATAAAACACCTCTTATTTTTGGTTACCTTACCAGTACATCATGATCACTAAGCTCGACAATACCTTGCTAAGTGTTCAGATGTGCATTCTCACTAGGTTCAATCTGCGCTTCGCTTGATCTCACCAAGTGTTCATAGTACATCATGATCACTAAGCTCGACAATACCTTGCTAAGTGTTCAGATGTGCATTCTCACTAAGTTCAATCTGCGCTTCGCTTGATCTCACCAAGTGTTCATAGTATATCACAAGTTGTTAATAAATAAAAGGTATTTCTTTAACATTTGTAACACTTATGTAATATCTTGTAATTTATTTTGTAATCTCCACAAGATATTGTGCTTTTCTCACAAAAAAATATTAAAAAAATCCTCCCACTTCACCCGAAACAACTTGTCTTTTGTCGTTTCGGATGCGTGGAAGGATTTGCATTAATTAGGAAGAAACTCTTCCAACTCTGCTATTCCTACATCTCGGAAGCCCCTATATCCTCAGCAGCGGCTTCTTCTGCCATTACTTCTTCATATTTTGCAAGAATAATCCTTTGAATATTCTCCCGGGTCGTTGAATTGATAGGGTGTGCAATATCTCTGTATTCCCCATCTGTTGCTTTCCTGCTTGGCATTGCAATGAATAAACCCTTTTCTCCCTCAATCACCTTGATATCATGAACCACAAACTCATCATCCAAAGTAATGGATACTACAGCTTTCATTTTGCCCTCTTTGGCTACTTTACGCACTCTCACATCTGTAATATTCATAATCCTGCCCCTTTCTCAAAGTCTAAAGCATCCGCGTTAGATTACGTATCTTTCGTTTTTCTCAATAACAACTTTGATTCCATCTTCTCCACAATGATAAGAATTAGCCCGAATGGTATCTCGACTTTCAACAATGCAATTCTCAATGTGTGTATTATCTCCGATATACACATCATTCAGAATAATGGAATTCTTAATCACACAGTTATTTCCAACAAAAATATTTTTAAATAATACAGAATTATCCACTTCACCATTTATGATACATCCGCTGGCAATGAGACTGTTGCGAATCACGGAACCCGAATTGTATTTTGCCGGCGGCAGATCATCCACTTTGGAATAAATGCCTGGGCTCTGGCGATAGAAATAATCGCGAACCTCCGGTTTCAGGAAGTCCATATTTGTCTGGTAATAAGATTCCACTGTAGCGATATTACTCCAATAGGTATCAATCTTATAGCCATAGATACGTTTCAGATTCTTATAACGGATCAGGATATCTTTTACGAAGTCATGACGGTCTTCCTGTGCACTCTTCTCAATGAGTTCGATCAACTGACGTCTGCGGATCACATAAATACCTGCAGAAATCGTGTTGGAACTTGAGATCATAGGTTTCTCATCAAATTCTACGATCCGGCTGTCCTCATTCATTTTCAGCACACCGAAACGACTGGTATCTGCCTCACGGCTCTCCGTACATACGACGGTAACATCCGCACGTTTCGCAATATGATATTCCAATACTTTGTTATAATCCAGCTTGTACACACCGTCTCCGGATGCGATGACCACATACGGTTCGTGACTATTCTTGAGGAAGGCAAGATTCTGATAGATTGCATCTGCCGTACCCCGGTACCAATATCCGTTATCGGAAGTGATTGTTGGCGTAAACACGAATAAGCCGCCCTGTTTTCTTCCGAAATCCCACCATTTAGAGGAACTTAAATGTTCATTTAAAGATCTGGCATTGAACTGTGTCAATACTGCAACCTTCTGAATATGAGAGTTAGTCATATTGCTCAGGGAAAAGTCAATACTCCGATAACTTCCTGCAATAGGCATAGCCGCAATGGCTCTTTTGTTGGATAGTTCTCTCATCTTGTAATTATTGCCGCCTGCTAAAATAATTCCTAGTGCCCTCATGACCGCTCACCCTCCTTCTCTTTGACAATCACACCGCCGCTGGCCAGTTCGCCGTCCGGATAATCCTCCAGCACCGTCTCCCCTTTAATCGCCGTGTTCTTACCAATCTTAACATTAGAAGGAATCACGGAATTCTCACCTATGGTAACAATTCCAAAGCCATACACTTTTGGTTTCAGTACATTGGGTGCCTCTTCACCGCATCCCATACATACATGATCACCTACGGATACGCTCTCAGCGATAATCGCCTTATCGATGGTGGAGTCCGAACCTATGTAGACATTTTGCATAATAATGGAATCCCGCACCACAGTACCCTTATCAATCCGGACATTGGCACCGATCACGGAATTGTAAACTTCTCCGTAGATCTCTGAGCCCTCGCCGATAATACACTTGTCCACCACAGCATCTTCCGCAATATAATCCGGCGGAACGATATCTCCTCTGGTATAGATCTTCCAGAATTCCTCGTATAAATTAAACTCCGGAATCACATCGATCAATTCCATGTTGGCTTCCCAGTAAGACCCCAGTGTTCCAACATCTTTCCAGTAGCCGTTGAATTCATAGGCAAACAGGCGTTTCCCCTGCTCGCGGCAATACGGAAGTACATGCATACCGAAGTCACAGTTGCTCTGATCTTTCAACGCGGTCAGTGCCTCCTTGAGTGCTGGCCAGCTAAATATGTAGATACCCATAGAAGCAAGATTGCTTCTTGGATGCTCTGGTTTCTCCTCAAACTCGGTAATCCGACCTGCATCGTCGGTGATCATAACACCGAACCGGCTGGCTTCCTCGATGGGAACCGGCATAACGGCAATGGTGACATCCGCCTTGTTTGCTTTGTGGTAGTCCAGCATTACTTCATAATCCATCTTGTAGATATGATCTCCGGAAAGAATCAATACATAGTCCGGATTATACTGTTCCATATAGTTCATGTTCTGGTAAATAGCATTTGCTGTTCCAGTATACCAGTCGGTATTCTGGCTCTTCTCATACGGCGGAAGTACGCTTACGCCTCCCACATTCCGATCCAGATCCCACGGAATACCAATACCAATATGTGTATTTAAACGCAATGGCTGATACTGTGTAAGAACACCTACCGTGTCAATACCGGAATTGATACAGTTACTCAACGGGAAATCGATAATACGATATTTTCCGCCGAATGCAACTGCCGGTTTTGCAACTTTCTCAGTCAATACGCCGAGACGGCTGCCTTGACCACCTGCTAATAACATTGCAATCATTTCTTTTTTAATCATATGCTCACCTCACGCTTGCTTATTATGTCTCATTATTATACCATACATTTTTGTATTAGTGAACATTTTTTACAATTTTTGTAAACAAATTGAAAACAAATTAAGACATATTTCACATGTTTTTTTATGCACTTTTACAATATGTCTTATTTTTTCGTCATATTCTACAATTTTTTCCATATTTCGTCATTTAATCTGATCAAAATATAATTGAACCGTTTTACAAAGCCGTTTTCATTTCGTTTTGGCTCATTATATAAGAAAGACTTTTCATTTTGTATATTTAAGGGTATAATCGAAGAAGAACTTCAGGCAATAAGCCTGACTAAAAGGAGCATTTTATGTATACAATAGATTTTGACAAACCAATACACATTCATTTTATCGGTATCGGCGGTATCAGCATGAGCGGTCTGGCCGAAATCCTCTTAAAAGAAAATTTCACGATTTCCGGATCGGATTCCAAGGTCAGTGATCTGACCCGCCATCTGGAAAGCCTGGGTGCAACGGTAAAGATCGGACAATGTGCCGCTAATATAGAAGACGGCATAGATCTTGTGGTGTACACAGCAGCAATCCACCCGGATAATCCGGAATATGCTGCTGTCGTAGAAAAAAAGATTCCTATGCTGACCAGAGCAGAACTGCTGGGCCAGATCATGCGCAATTACGCAGTGCCTGTGGCCGTCTCCGGTACGCATGGCAAGACAACGACCACGTCCATGGCATCTCATATCATGCTGCAGGGTGATCTTGACCCTACTATCAGCGTGGGCGGTATCTTACCGGCGATCCATGGCAATATCCGCGTGGGCGAATCCGAGCATTTTATTACTGAGGCCTGCGAATACACCAACAGTTTCCTTAGTTTTTTCCCGAAGATCAGCCTGATCCTCAACATGGATGCAGATCATCTGGACTTTTTCAAGGATATTGATGACATCCGAAGTTCTTTCCGCAGATTCGCACAGCTGCTGCCATCTGACGGCACGCTGATCATCAACGCGGATACACCAAAATACGAATACGTGACCAAAGGACTGGACTGCGAGATCATTACATACGGTCTGGAGCATGAGGCTACTTATACGGCAGAAAATATTTCCTATAACGAACTGGGCTACGGCACCTTCGACTGTCTGTATAAAGGTACCTGCATCGGACGCTTCTCTTTGAATGTCCCAGGTGTCCACAATATCTCCAATGCGCTGGCTTCTATCGCGCTTGCGCAGAAACTTGGCGTATCCATCGAGACCATCCAGAAGGGTCTTATGAACTTTTCCGGTACGGACCGCAGGTTTCAGTATAAGGGTGAAGTCGGCGGCGTGACTGTCATCGATGATTATGCACATCATCCTACGGAGATCAGGGCAACGCTCACCGCAGCGAAAAATTATCCACACAAGACCACCTGGTGCGTCTTCCAGCCACATACTTATACACGTACCAAGGCACTGCTGCCGGACTTCGCAGAAGCGCTCACTTTGGCAGATAAGGTCGTTCTGGCCGATATTTATGCGGCGCGGGAAAAGAATACCATTGGCATTTCTTCGGAGGATCTGCGCAAAGCTATCGAAGAATTGGGAACAGAGGCATATTATTTCTCCTCATTTAGCGAAATCGAAGATTTTTTATTAGAAAATTGTGTCCACGGGGACCTGTTGATAACTATGGGGGCCGGAGACGTTGTAACTATTGGGGAAGATCTGCTCGGGCAGTAAGTTATCCACATCATCCACAGGTTTATGCACATTTTTGTGTGTTTGGACCTGTGGATTTTTTTGTGCATAACTTTGTTAACATAATATTACAACTTTGTTTCAGATATTTCGCTATTTTCCCTGTGTTTTCGACAAAATCCGCATGACATAATTGTACTCTGCAAAATCTTATCCACATTATCCACAATTTCCACAGTGGATTACTTTTGTAAAATCGTGGAAACCCGCACCAAAACTGGCTCTTTGCAATTTGTGGAGGGTATGCTATACTCTGTGAAGACGATAAAATCGCTACAAAAATAGAAACAGAGGGCAATATGAGCAAATTAAACATTCAGACCTGTCTCCCCCGGGAGGTTACCATAATATCAAACGAATTTCTGGACCGCTACATGTTAGACGCCAATGGGGAATTCGTAAAAATCTATCTGTATCTCCTGCGCGCCACAGCGAAACCCGAGGCCTCACTGGACCTGAGCACCATCGCCGACACACTCAGCTGTACGGAAAAAGACATTCTGCGCGCCTTAAAATACTGGGCGAAGGCCGGTATCATGCAGATCGACTTTGATGAAAATAAAGAACTGAAAAATATTATCTTCCTGAACCTGGCTCCGCAGACAGCACCGGAATCTGCCGTTCCCGTTTCTTCTATTAACAAAGAGACGAAGGAACAGTCACAGAGATTATCCCTGTCAGCCGGACGCGTGAAAGAATTAAAGTCCAATGAAGACATTATGCAGTTGCTTTTTATCGCAGAGCAGTATCTGGGCAAGACTTTATCCTCCACAGATACCATGCGTCTCCTTTACTTTTACGAAGAACTGCATTTCAGCACGGACCTGATCGAATATCTTGTGGAATACTGTGTATCCAAAAATCACAAGAGTATGCATTACATAGAAAAAGTCGCACTGGCATGGCACGAAGAAGGCATTTCCAGCGTCACCGCCGCGAAACGGGCTTCCGCCAGTTATCACAAAGATTATTACGCGATCCTCAAAGCACTGGGCATCTCCGGGCGCAGCCCCATCCAGGCAGAGATTGATATCATGAAGACCTGGAAAGAAAGTTACGGCTTCTCCATGGAACTGATCACAGAGGCCTGCACACGCACGATCCTGGCTACCAAACAGCCCAGTTTCCAGTATGCCGACAGCATTTTAAACCGCTGGAAAAAAGAAGGCGTACAGTCTCTGGCCGACATCGCCAAGTTGGATCTGAAACACAACCAACTCCGGGAGACAAAGGAAGCGGCAAAAACAAAGCCTGCAGTCAATAACAAATTCAATAATTTCGAGCAGCGTCCACACAACTTTACTTCTCTGGAGCGGCAATTACTGAACTGACGGTGTGGTGACACATAAAAGGAGTCCTCATGGCATTGAGAAATACGCAATACGATACGATCATGCGGGAATACGACCGCAAGCAACTGTATAACAGGCACCTTTACGAGGAGCACCGCGCGGACGCCTACAAGGCTGTACCCCGCCTGTCTGCCATCGATGACGAGATTGCTTCACTGAGCCTCAACCAGGCCCGGGCCGCACTGACCGGCGGAACCAAACCTACTGCCGATCTCCATGGCGCGATCACCACCCTGGCCCAGGAGCGCATAGACCAGCTCACATCTCACGGATATCCGGCAGATTACCTGGAGATGCATTATACCTGCCCGCTTTGTCAGGACACGGGCTATATAGAAGGCAAAAAATGCACCTGCTTCCGCAAAGCATCCGTAGAATTGCTCTACACACAGTCTAATGTAAAAGAAATACTGCAAAAAGAGAACTTTGAGCACTTTTCTTTTGACTATTATTCTGATAGAATAGTAAATGAGGCCACCGGGCAGACAGCCCTGGAGACTGCAAAAGATGCTGTGCGGAAATCCAAAGAATTTATTCAGCGTTTTGACGATTCTTTTCAAAATCTGTTTTTCTATGGAAATACCGGCGTAGGGAAGACCTTTCTTTCCCATTGCATCGCCAAAGATCTGATAGATTCTTCCCACTGCGTGATTTATTTTTCTTCTTTTGATCTCTTCGATCAACTGGCGAAAAACACCTTTCACCGTGACTATACCAAGGATGAATCTACGGACTATATTTTTGACTGCGACCTGCTGATCATTGATGACTTGGGAACAGAACTTACCAACAGTTTTGTATCTTCCCAATTATTTTTATGCATTAATGAGCGCATCGCCCGCAAGAAGGCGACGATTATCTCCACGAATCTGGATTTGGACAAATTCAATGACACTTATTCAGAACGTGTTTTTTCGCGCATCGCAAGCAACTACACCATGATTAAACTCATCGGTGATGACATTCGAATTCAAAAAAGACTTTTAGGAGGCAAATAATGAGCGAGCAAAAGACGATTCCTGCATTAGATACGATCCCTACCGGACGTTTGGGGCTGATCCCCTTATCCAGCTGTACTGAATTGGGCAAGAAGGTAGATGCCTATCTGGTTCAATGGCGTCGCGAACGGGAAAATGCATCAAAAGGCTATGCAAAAAGCGGTTATGAGCGAGACACCTATATCATAGGTTCCAAGACACCCCGTTTCGGATCCGGCGAAGCAAAAGGCCTGCTGACCGAATCCGTACGAGGAGACGATATTTATCTTCTGGTAGATGTTTGTAATTACAGCCTGACCTACCCAATGTACGGCTACACAAACTATATGTCACCGGATGACCATTTTCAGGATCTCAAACGCATCATCGCTGCTATCGGCGGCAAGGCGAGACGTATCAACGTGATTATGCCGTTCCTGTATGAGAGCCGTCAGCATAAACGTTCCGACCGCGAATCCCTGGACTGCGCCAATGCACTGCAGGAACTGACCAGCATGGGTGTCAGCGATATCATCACCTTCGATGCCCACGATGCACGTGTACAGAATGCGATTCCGTTAAACGGTTTCGAGACCGTACAGCCCGCTTACCAGTTTATCAAAGCGATCCTGCGTTGGGATAAAGAACTGAAGATCGACAGTGACAATCTTATGGTCATCTCTCCTGATGAAGGTGGTATGGGCCGTGCAATTTATATTGCCAACGTACTTGGCGTTGATATGGGTATGTTCTATAAGAGACGTGACTATTCTACCATTATCGATGGCCGCAATCCTATCGTTGCCCACGAATTCCTGGGTGCCGACGTGGAAGGCAAAGATATGATTATTATTGACGATATGATCTCTTCCGGCGACAGTATGCTGGAGGTAGCCGCTCTCCTGAAAAAACGTAAGGCCGGCAAGATCTTCATGTGTTCAACTTTTGGTCTGTTTACCAACGGGCTGAAACGCTTCGATGAAGCTTACGCAAATGGCGCATTCGACTGCCTGATCACCACCAATCTGGTGTACCAGACCGAAGAATTACTAAGCAAGCCATATTATGCAAATTGCGATATGAGCAAGTACATTGCGCTGATTATCGATACATTGAATCACGACTCTTCCATCAGCCATCTGCTGAATCCGGTAGACCGCATCAATAAAGTATTGAATAAATACCGCAATCACGAAGAAATTTAAAATAATTACAGCAAGGGTGAATCATGTCAGCATGGTTCACCCTTTTTCTGTATTGTTACGCATATTTCCATTTTTCCTCTAATATGATATAGAAAGTATACAGGAGGAAATGGGATGAGTGCTAAGACAAAGATTGTTGTTTTACATATGAAGGAAGTCATTTATACGGCTATTTTCCTTGGGCTGGCTCTGGTTCTGGCTGTACTGCTTTACCTGATGTTCGGCAGGGCGCCAAAAAAGGAAGCCGCAGAAACGACTTCCTCTTCTTATTGTGCAGGGCTTTATACCACCCCTGTTACCTTGAACGATACTACGTTTGATGTGGCAGTCACAGTGGATGCAGACCGCATCAAATCCATCGAGTTGATCAATCTGAGCGAGACCGTCTCCGCCGCCTATCCACTCATGGAGCCGGCTCTGGAGGAACTGGCTACGCAGATATACGCCACACAAACGGTGGATCAGATCAGTTACAGCGAGGACAGCAAATATACCTCCCAGCTGCTGCTAAGTGCTATCTCTGCCGCTTTGGAAAAAGCGAAATTGTAGCACCGTACTACAATTTTTCCAATTCGTCCAGCCAGATTCTGGCGCAGGCATCACTTGGCATACGCAGGTCTCCTCTGGGAGATACCGCCACACTACCTACCTTCGGTCCGTCCGGCAGGCAGGATCGCTTGAACTGTTGTGTAAAGAAGCGGCGATAGAAGACTTTCAGCCATTTTAAGATTGTCTCGTCGTCGTATTCTTTTGCAAATGCCTGTTTCGCCACGCGGTATACCTTGGCCGGTGTATAGCCCACACGCAGCATATAGTATAAGAAGAAATCATGGAGTTCGTAAGGTCCCACCAGATCTTCCGTCTTTTGGGCGATCACGCCGTCTTTTGGTGGCAGAAGTTCCGGGCTTACCGGCGTATCCAGCACATCCAGAAGTATCTTCTCCAATTGGGCATCTCCGCAGGTATCCGCATAATACCGTACCAGATGACGCACCAAAGTCTTTGGCACCGACGCATTTACCGCATACATAGACATGTGGTCTCCATTATAAGTCGCCCAGCCAAGGGCCAGCTCAGACAGGTCTCCCGTGCCGATCACCATACCATTCTCCTGATTTGCAATATCCATAAGCACCTGGGTGCGCTCCCTGGCCTGGGAATTCTCATAGGTCACGTCATGTACTTCGGGGTCATGGCCGATATCGGTAAAATGCTGATGTACTGCATCCTCGATACGAATTTCTTTTAAGGCAGCACCCAGGGATCTGGTAAGTGTACATGCATTCTGATAGGTCCGGTCCGTAGTACCAAAGCATGGCATGGTCACGGCCAGCATCTGCTCTCTCGGTATGCCCGCCAAGTCAAAAGCCCGTGCCATAACCAGCATAGCCAGCGTGGAATCCAGTCCGCCTGATATACCAACCACGGCTGTCTTGCAGTGGGTATGTTCCAGACGTTTCTTCAGGCCCATGGCCTGCATCATGATAATCTCATCGCACCGCTTATCCCTGTCTGCCTTGCTGTCTGGCACGAAAGGCTTCGGGTCAAAGCGCCGGGTCAGCTTCGTCTCTTCCATATTCAGTTCGAAGGAAACCTTTTCGTAACCCTCTCCGTTTTGTGCCGGGTAGGTAGTCATCCTTCTTCGCTCGCTGACCAATCGATGGACATCGATATCAGCGTAAATAGTCTCATTTGCAAATCGTTTGGCTTCGGCTAAGACCACACCGTTTTCTGCAATCATATTCTGCCCGCCAAAGACCAGATCCGTGGTGGATTCCCCTTCTCCGGCCGTGGCATAGATATAGGCGCTGACCAGCCGTGCCGACTGGTTCTGTACCAGACTGCGCCGGTACGTGTCCTTGCCCGTGGTCTCGTCGCTGGCCGAAAGGTTTACCAATACTGTCGCCCCCGCCAGTGCATGGTCCACGCTGGGCGGTGCAGGTGCCCAGAGGTCCTCACAAATCTCCGCTGCCACCATAAGCCGCGGCATCTGTGCGCAGGCAAACAAAATATCCGTACCAAAAGGAATCTCTTTTCCATCCCAAAGCGTCTGCTCTATATCGCGACTGCCCGGATAGAAGTGGCGCTCCTCGTAGAATTCACTGTAGGAAGGCAGGTATGACTTTGGCACCATGGCGATGACTGCGCCGCGGTTTATGACTGCTGCCACGTTATATAATTTGCCATCCTGCTCATAGGGCAGACCCACGAAGATCAGCCCGTCCACATTTGCAATCTCCTTGCCCAGAATCAGCAGCTGCCGTTTCGTCTCCTCCAGCAGGTGCTCCTGCAAGAACAGGTCACTGCAGGTATAGCCCGTCATACAAAGTTCCGGCAAAACCATAATCTTCGCACCGCTGTCAGCCATTTCCCGGATCAGTTCCACCATGCGTTCTCTGTTGTAGACCGGATCCGCCACCTGTATCTTCGGCGTCCCCGCCGCCACCTTTATAAATCCCTGTTTCATCTCTTCGCCCTCACTTATGTCAATTGTCGTGATTTTCTATTTGCTTATTTCATATAATTCCTTGACTTCATCCAGCGAAAATTCATAACTGGTATTGCAGAAATGACAGTTCATCTCTACCGGCTTTCCGTCATCGATGATCTCCTGCAAAGAATCTCTGCCAATGCTGATCAGGGCTTTCGCCACCCGGTCTTTGCTGCAGTTACAGCAGAAGCGCGTATCCATCTTATCCAGAATCTCCAGATCCATATCCCCCAGCAGCTGCTCCAGAATAAGTTCCGGTGTCTTGCCCGCATCCAGAAGCTTCGTCACCGAATCCACCTGGGCCAGTTTCGCCTCCAGCTGGTCGATCACTTCCTCCGTGGCATCCGGCATGAGCTGGATGATAAATCCACCGGACTGCTTCACATGATTGGTCTTTTCCATAAGCACCCCAAGGCCCACTACGGAAGGAGTCTGCTCGCTGGTGGCAAAATAATAAGTCAGGTCATCAGCGATCTCTCCTGTCTGCAGCTCCACCTGGCCCACATAAGGCTCTTTCATGCCCAGATCCTTGATAATGTTTAAGTAACCGGCACCTACAGCACCGCCAACGTCCAGTTTGCTCTTCTCATTTGGCGGCAGCATGACCATTGGATTACCAACATAGCCCTTCACATTTCCATGGGAATCCGCCGTCACGGTAATACCCTGGATCGGTCCGTCACCCTTGATCTGCAGTGTCATCAGATCCGCATCGCCCTTCATCATGCTTCCCATCATGGCACCCGCCGTCATAAGTCTGCCCAGTGCCGCTGTGGCGATGGGGCTGGTATTGTGGCTGGTTCTGGCCTTTTCGGCCATTTCTTTTGTAGTAGCCGCGAAGGCTCTCACCTGTCCCTGCGCCGCTGTCGCTCTGATTATATAATCACTCATGTTCTTTCTCCTGTTCTTTTGCTATAATAAATATCCGCTCGCTGTCTTCCCGCACCGGCTCGTCCGTGTAGGCATCATAGGCGCACACAAAAGCCAGCCCCGCCTGCTCCAATAGTTTCCGGATACGTTCTACCCGGTATGCCTTCTGATAATGAAATTCCTCGTACTTGCTGTAGCGGCCGTCTTCCTCCGGGGTAAAGATAGTCAGTGCATATTCATTTACCGCACTTTCCACATCAAAATAATTCTCCCAGATAAAGCTGCCCTCTTCCCGATTCTCGGCAATGGTGTCATCCCCCAGCAGTTCCCGGTATTTGTACAACGTGTTCATATCAAAGAGAAACAGACCTCCTGGATCCAGATAATTATTCACCAGACGGAACACCTGCAGAAGATCTGCATCCTCCGTCATATAATTCAGCGAATCACAGATGCTGATCACAGCACGCACTGTCCCGTAGAGTTCAAACTCCCGCATATCCTGCATGAGATAGAGAATATCACGCCCGGACTGTGCCTTTTTCTCCATGGCTTCCTCCAGCATATCCTCCGCATTGTCCACACCGATCATATCGTAACCGGCCTTGGCCAGAAGCTCCGTCATATTTCCGGTCCCGCATCCCAGATCCAGCACCAGACCATCTTTTATTCCATATTCAGTTAGTTTGTTTTTGATATACCCGCTCCATTCCTCGTATGGCACATTGTCCATGAAGGTATCATAGAGCCGGGCAAAATTCTTATAAGCATCCATGCAAGTAGTATACCACGAAACACTCTCTGGGTAAATTCCCCTTTTGTGCAGAGCATCTGTTGACATATATTTTATATTCTTATACAATGAATAAACACGCAAAAATATTGGAACAATACAAAGGAGTATATTATGGCTGAAAACAAAATGGGAGTACAACCGATCCCGAAATTACTGTTCGGTATGTCCCTTCCTATTATTATATCCATGCTGGTACAGGCTATGTACAATGTGGTGGACAGTATCTTCGTTTCGCAGATCAGCGAGGATGCGCTGACCGCCGTTTCGCTGGTCTTTCCCGTCCAGAATCTGCTGCTGGCATTTTCCATCGGAACTGCCGTGGGTATGGCATCCCTCCTCTCCCGCAATCTGGGCGAAAAGAATTTCAACGGAGTCAACAAGGCCGCGACCAACGGTATTTTTCTCGCCGTGATCAGTGCCATTATCTTTGCAATCCTGGGCATATCCCTCTCCGGCACATTTTTTGCCACCCAGACCAACAATATGGCTGGAAACCGTGACATTATCGTAAAATATGGTATCGAATATATGGACATCATTTCCGCCTGCTCCATTTTTGTATTCCTGCAGATTACCTTCGAACGGCTGCTGCAGTCCACAGGCAAGGCGGTCCCATCCATGATTTCTCAGGCTCTTGGTGCTATTGTGAACATTATCCTGGACCCAATCCTGATCTTCGGATATTTTGGGCTGCCCGAAATGGGCGTAGCCGGTGCCGCTATCGCCACCGTGATCGGCCAGTTTTGCGGGCTGCTGCTTGGATTTATCTTTAACTGTAAAATAAACAAAGAAATAAAGCTGTCCTTCAAGGGCTTCCGCCCCCACGGTGGGACCATCAAAAGCATCTATGCGGTGGGGGCTCCCTCTATCGTGGTGCAGGCTATCGGTTCTGTCATGACCTTTGGTATGAATAAGATCCTGGTACCCTTTACCTCCACGGCAGCCACCGTATTTGGGGTATATTTCAAGTTAAACAGTTTTGTTTTTATGCCGGTATTCGGCCTGACCAACGGAATGATTCCCATTGCCGCCTACAACTATGGTGCCAGAAACCGCGATCGTATCATAAAAACATACAAACTCAGCGCTATCGCGGCAGTAATCTTCATGCTCATCGGCCTGGCAGTCTTCTGCCTGTTCCCAGCGCAATTACTGGGTATCTTCAATGCTTCCCCGGACATGATTGCCATTGGTACTCCTGCCCTGCGCATCATCAGCCTGAGTTTTGCTTTCGGCGGATACTGTATCATCACCGGCTGCCTGTTCCAAGCTCTTGGAAATGGCGTGTACAGCCTATGGGTATCTCTGGTGCGCCAGATTTTCATACTGCTGCCCTCCGCCGCGATACTTGCCAATGTATTCGGTCTGGATGCAGTCTGGTGGTCTTTCCCCATCGCGGAAATATTCTCGCTGGTACTGACCACACTACTGTTAAAGCGAATCTACCGCTTAAAGTTAAAAAATTTATAGGAGGCCTCCCATGATCCCAAAAGATCCAATCATTTTATTAAGTTACATCAACACCCAGCTGCGCGATCATTACGCTTCGCTGAAAGACCTGTGCCGCAGCCTGGACGCCGACCAGGACCACATCGTAGAAACCCTGGGCAATGTAGACTATGACTACAATCCCGATCACAACCAATTCGAAACCCACTGGGGAAAATACCCCCATTAGAATCGCAATCGAGCAAGAGTCCGGTAGGCATCACGCCAATACCGGGCTCTTTTTATATTTACTTGACTCCTGCCACCAGTTCTCCATCCCGCACATCCAGCAGGATCGTAGACTCTGCCCGCACATTTCCGGCCAGAATCAGTTTTGCCGCCTGGGTTTCCACATGTTTCTGCAAATAACGTTTCAAAGGCCGCGCACCGTAAAACGGGTCATAGCCGCCGTCCACCACGAACTGTTTGGCCGCATCGGTCAGTTCCAGCTTCAGTTCCTGCGCTTCCAGTCTCTTATTCAGATCCGCCACCAGCAAATCGACAATCTTCGATATATTATCCTTGGTCAGTGGTTTAAAAAGAATAATCTCATCCAGACGGTTGATAAACTCAGGCCTGAAATGATTCCGCAGATCCGTGTTTACCATCTCTTCCGCTTCCGGCTTGATCGTGCCATCCTCTGTAATGCCATCCAGCAGATAATTGGAGCCGATATTAGAAGTCATGATCAGGATCGTATTCTTAAAGTCCACGGTCCGTCCCTGGGAATCTGTAATATGCCCGTCATCCAGCACCTGAAGCAGCACATTGAATACGTCTGGGTGGGCTTTCTCCACCTCATCAAAAAGCACCACAGAGAATGGTTTGCGGCGAACTGCCTCGGTCAGCTGACCGCCCTCATCGTACCCCACATATCCTGGAGGTGCTCCGATCAGACGGGACACGGAATGTTTCTCCATATATTCACTCATATCGATACGAACCATATTGTTCTCATCGTCGAAAAGATATTCCGCAAGGGTCTTCGCCAACTCCGTCTTGCCCACGCCTGTGGGTCCAAGGAACAGGAATGATCCGATTGGTTTCCGCGGGTCTTTGATGCCTGCTTTGGAACGAAGGATAGCCTCCGTCACCTTAGTCACGCCCTCGTCCTGTCCTACTACACGCTTGTGCAGCTGGTCTTCCAGACCCAGTATCTTCGCGCGCTCGCCTTCTGTCAGCTTCGCCACCGGAATACCGGTCCAGCGGGAAATAATCTTGGCGATCTCCTCGTCGGTCACACTCTCATGCACCAGTGAAAGATCCTTGCCCTTTACCGCAGCCTCAGCCTTTTCCAGTTCCGCCTGTACCCTAGGCAGTTCTCCGTACTGCAGTTCTGCGGCCTTCTCCAGATCATAATTCTGTTTCGCGATCTGGATCTGACTATTCAATTCATCTATTTTCTCACGGTATACCCGCAGACCCTCCACCGAAGTCTTCTCGTTGTCCCACTTTGCCTTCTGTACATTAAACTCATCCCGCAGGTCTGCCAGTTCCTTCTGCAGCGTGCTCAGGCGGTCCTGACTGAGTTTGTCCTTCTCTTTCTTGAGTGCGGCCTCCTCGATCTCAAGCTGCATGACCTTTCGCTGTAATTCATCCAGCTCCGTAGGCATAGAATCCAACTCAGACTTAATAAGTGCGCAGGCTTCATCCACAAGATCAATTGCTTTATCCGGGAGAAACCGGTCTGTAATATACCTCTGAGAGAGCGTAGCCGCTGCGACCAGCGCCCCATCCGTAATCTTGACACCATGATACACCTCATACCTTTCCTTGATACCACGCAGGATAGAAATCGTATCTTCCACCGTAGGCTCATCCACCATAACCGGCTGGAAACGCCGCTCCAGCGCAGGATCCTTCTCTATATATTGTCTGTATTCATCCAAAGTCGTGGCACCGATACAGTGCAGCTCGCCCCGGGCCAGCATAGGTTTCAGCATATTGCCCGCATCCATGGCTCCGTCTGTCTTGCCTGCACCCACGATCAGATGCAGCTCGTCAATAAACAGGATAATCTGTCCCTCCGAACTGCGCACTTCCTCCAGCACCGCTTTCAGACGTTCCTCGAACTCACCACGGTATTTGGCCCCGGCTACCAGAGCGCCCATATCCAGCGCAAATATCTTCTTATCCTTCAACCCTTCCGGTACATCCCCTCGCACGATACGCTGGGCCAGGCCTTCCACCGCCGCCGTCTTGCCGACGCCAGGCTCACCGATGAGCACCGGATTGTTCTTAGTCTTGCGGGACAGGATACGGATCACATTGCGGATCTCCGCATCACGGCCAATGACCGGATCCAGTTTCTGGGATCTGGCTTTTTCCACCAGATCCTGGCCGTATTTATTCAACGTATCGTAGGTCGCCTCGGGATTGTCCGTAGTCACCCGCTGATTGCCCCGCACGGTGCTAAGTGCCTGCAGAAAGCCGTCTTTGGTAATGCCAAATGACTGGAACAGTTTCTTCACGGTCTTGCTGGCGTTATGCAGCAGGGACAGGAATAAATGCTCCACGGAAACGTACTCGTCCCCCATGGCCTTGGCCTCATCCTCGCCCTTGATCAGTGCTTTATTCAGATCCGGCCCAATATAAGGAGAGCCGCCGGACACCTTGACCCGGGCCTCCAGTGCCTGATCTACTGCATTCTGGAACTGCTGTCCATTGATCCCCATCTTCTCAATAAGTTTCAAGATCAGGGAATCTTCCTGATGGATCAGATTGTACAGCAAATGTTCCTGTTCAATTTCCTGATTTCCAAAATCATAGGCGGTCTTTTCCAGATTCTGTACCGCTTCTATGGATTTCTGCGTAAATTTGCTGATATTCATAATAATGTCCTCCTTTAATTCTTTTCTCTATAGTAAAATAGGTTTCTCCTTTGTTCTAGTTGTAATATAACACTTGTTGTTAGCACTGTCAAGTATCGAGTGCTAAAATCATCTGATTATTTGCGAATATTAACTTGTTCCCTACCTCCAAATCATTTCATTGTCTCTATCTATTTTTTGTTCTACTTCTGATATAATAAAATTATTATTTTCAGGAGGTTCACCATGCCATCAGATAAAACTTTTCTTACATACAATCAACAAATGAAGAAATTACGAATTGACAAAAAAATAGATTGCAACGATACTCCTGATAAAACATTACTAGTCAAGTCAGGATATTTTAATCTTGTTAATGGCTACAAAGAGCCTTTCATTTGTGGTACGGATGCTAATGGTAACCATATCTACATACCAAATACCAGCATAAAAGGCTTATATGAGTTAAAAAAATTTGATGATGATTTAAGGATACTTCTTCTAAGGTATAGTACGCAAATTGAAGAAGAAGTAAGAACACTAACCGGATACAAATTTGATCAATGTAATGACAACGGAAAAATCCCTTGGTATGATTCCAAAGCCTATTCTCCTTCCAGCAAACTGCAGAATAAGATGAATACAATATCATCTGCTTATAGTGAACTTAATCGTAGCCGTTCAGATTATGTAAAATTCTATATGAATAATCATGATACAATTCCTACCTGGATAATGATCAAAGTAATAAATTTTTCAACATTTATTGATGTTCTAAGTAATAGTAAACCCGCAGTAACACATGCTATCTGCAAGCTTTATAACATGGTAGATTCCAATGGATATTATAATGTAAAGCTACTCATTGGTAGTTTACATTGGCTGAGAAAAGTTCGAAATTCTTGCGCCCATAACGAACGAGTATATACAATCAAGCAAGTTACCCTGCGAAATGATGCAACAAGTGGCAGAATAATTGAATTTTCTTTACAAATATGCGTCCAACCTATACTCGCGATCATGAAAAAAAGATCATTGATTTGCTTGTTTATTTTAAATATTATCTTTCAGATTCAGATTTCAAAAAAATGATAACTGAATTCCAAAATATGCTTCTATCACTACAAACTTCAATACCAACTAATGCATTTGATAATATTCGTTCCCATATGGGTATTAAAGATTTAAATGATTTGACCGCTCTCAAAAACATGAACAAAATAAACAGCATGTATCATAAATTTGACACTTATTAATTTTTCATTATTTTATCAAATCTCTTGTAATATTTTTTACCGTGTGATAATATACTAATACAGAGATGGCCAGATGTATTCTGGTCGAAAAACACTTGCATTTATTGCAGGTGTTTTTTGCTATATAAATATTTTATAATTTTCTGAAAATTCTTTTTTATGCAAAAACAGCTTCATGCAGGTTGTCTGCATAGAAGCTGTTCTCCTATCATTATTTTAATTGTAAACGATCATTTTCCTCCGCAGCATCCTGCAGCACCTGCATGACTCTCGCCGCATAATCCGACAGGATGATCTCTCCGTCGCATTCCATGTCCAGATAGACCACCGTGTCCTCAGTCAGCTCTGACAGAGCATCATAAAAGGCATCCAGATTCTTTCCATAATATGGAGGAAAGTCAAACAACTGTTTCAGCATATCCTGTGCTGCTCTTTCTTCCTGTAATTGTCCCAGATATATCTTGATCTCTCTCATAAGCCCTCCTAGTACAATTCTTCAAAAGTTGCATAATGGTCACCGGTATAATATATTTTGCCCTCGTCCGAGTAAATAATGCGCTCAGCGCCGCGATAGCCACCCGTGTAATTAATATCGCATTCTTTGTACTTTCCGTCGGGCAACTGGTTTTCATAGTTCCCGAATCGGCTGCCGCCAATGCTCTTTCCCGGTGCAATATCCTGAAGATTTCCTTTGCTGCTGTCCCAGCCTAATTTTTCCGCCTGCTTCTTTGTAATAAAATTCGCTGGAAGCTTATCGTACAGGTGAATGTATAACGCAACCTCATCCTTGCTGATATATGTTCCACTCTCTTCAACTGTGGCCTCACCCTGCTGTGCCGTCTCTGGAGGTGTTTCTGACGTATCCACCTCATCCAGTATCTTCCCCGCCGTATCCATAGCAGAATTTACCTGCTCATCGGTACAGCCTGTCAGCACCGCACTGCTGACCATAACAAGCATCAACAGCCATATCATCATTTTGTTTTTTATTCTCATATATCTCTCCTCTTCTCCAGCCTCCGCATAACCGAAAAATTGCACATGCTTTCGCATGTGCAATTAAGTCTCTTATGTAAGTTACTTGCTTCTATACCAGACGTCTTACTGCTACGATACTTCTGTATGCAGCGTTTCCGCTGATCTTGATACCGTCTTTTGCATTGCTGGCATGTACAATAGAACCGCCGCCCATGTAGATTGCCACATGGCCTGAGTAACAGATGATATCCCCTGGCTGAGCCTCAGAATAAGATACGCCTCTGCCACAACCTGCAAGTGCTCCTGAACTATGTGGTAAAGAAACACCAAAGTGTGCAAATACTGACATTACAAATCCAGAACAGTCAGCACCGTTTGTTAAACTTGTACCACCCCATACATACGGGTTACCAACGAATTGGCATGCATAATCTACAACTGCAGATCCTGTAGCAGAACTTGAAGAACTGCTGCCTGAACTTGATGAACTACTTGAACCTGATGAACTATTCGAACCTGATGAACTGTTTGAACCTGATGAACTGTTTGATCCTGATGAACTGCTTGAGCCTGATGAATTACTTGAATTTGACGAACTGCTTGAATTGTCTTCATCTTCATCATCATCATTTGATGCAGCTGCCTCTGTCTTTATAGATGTTGTCTTCTGCTCTTCTTTTACTGATGCGGTCTGCTGTGCAGATTCTTCTTTTGCTGCCGCTTCCCTAGCTGCTGCCTCCGCTGCTGCGGCTGCTTCTGCTGCTTTTCTTTCTTCTTCCAGTCTGTTCAACTCTGCGGTCTGCTGAGCGATCAGATTTCTTAACTGTTCTGCCTGTGCAGATGCGTTAGCGATCTGTGCATCATAATCACTGGATGTTGCTTTCTTGTCCGCCAGTTTGGTTTCCAGATCAGCCTGCTGTAATTCCAGATCTGCTTTCATACCTTCCAGATCGGATTTCTGTGACTCCAGGTCACTCTTTATCTGAGCGATTTCATTTACGGTATTCACAAATGCTTCCAGGCTGGCACGATCATAATCATGCATGCTCTGTGCATATTCTGCTCTGTTCAGAAGGCTTGTAATGTCTTCTGCTTCTAATAACAGTTTTGCCCATGTAGCGTCTCCGCCCTGCTCGTAGATGTACTGAATTCTCAGTTTCATGGCTGCGTACTGTTGATCTCTGTCTTCTTCTGCTGCGGTCAATTCAACTTCCTTTTGGGAAATCTGTGTCTCGGTATTTGCGATATCATCTTTCAACACATCAATATTAACCATCAGGTTTACCAGATCTGCATCCAGTGATGAAATCTCAGCCTTGATAGCTGCCTGCTTATCTTCCAATGAAGAAAGTTTAGAATTCGTCTCGGATAACTGGCTGCTTGTCTGTGCTTTCTGTGCTTTCAGTTCGGACTCTGTAGCCGCTGAAACTGAAATCATCTGTGCCCCTGCTATAATTAAAGATAATGCTATGCATAAAAATTTCTTTTTCATTCTTAGCTCCTTATGCTGATTGTCTGTAACATTTGCGAAATATATTTATCAATTCCGTTATATACTACCACATTTATGACCTGACTGCAACCCCTTCTGATGAATTACATGCTAAAAATTGTCACAATTTTTTAGAACTTTGTAACAATTTTTCGCTGAATTTTACACAAGATTGACGGTTATCAATCCAGCATTGGCTGTCGTGTCCTCCGCCGATACCTGGATGCTTCCTTTTGCCAGTTGGTCATATATGGCGTTGTACTGTTCCTGTGTAAAAAGCTGGAATCTTGAAGTCTCAAAATTCAATGCCACACCCTGCATGGACGCATCCACCACAATGCTCTCGCCGCCGCGGAACGCATCTTCATCTTCACTGTCGTATTTCTTCAGCAGCGATTCAATGGCTCCCGCATAATCTTTTACCGCCGAGGTAAGCACCGTATCCGAGGTCCCCGCCTGATCAACATCCGCGCACAGTACTTTTCTGTCTGTAGCCTCTGCCGCCTTGATCACAGCCAGGGCAATCTCTTTATCGCTGGCAAATATAGCCTCACAGCCGTCCAGATACCAGTTCAAAGCCACATCCATATGTGCCGGAGATAATTTGTCATCACCCACACAGGTATAATTGATGGTAACTGCGCCCTGTTCCAGAGCCAGTTCGGTGGCTGCCTGATTCGCTCCCTGGATAAAGCCGCTGCCGTATTTAGTGGTGACCGCGTTCTTTTCTCCACCCATGAATCCAAGGCTTCGATATCCTTCCTGCACGGCTGCGTATCCCGCAAGAAAGCCTTCCTGCTCCTGGGAAAATGTTACCACACAGGTATTTTTCCGAATGGTGGCATCCTCGCCTTCCTTGCTACGCGGCTCGCCGTCGAAGAGAATAAAATCTGTGCCAGTATGTTTCTTCTGCGCCTTAAACGCAACTGCTTCCATATCGTTTCCGGCCATGGTCACCACCTTGGTTCCGGCCTTGATCGCCTGGTTTATAATATTACTGTACGCATCATCTTTCTCATTGTCCGAGTTCGCTGGTGTGAAAAAAGCACATTTTTTTCCAGCCTGGGCAGCATAGGTCTGAATACCGCTCCATAATGCCTGATTGTAAGAGTTATCCTCCACACCTGCATCATTGGAAATATATGTATATCTTTTTGCATCGGGATCTTCCCCACATCCTGCAAGGCTTAATGCCATACTCCCAATTAAGAGCAAACTGATAATCTTCTTCATGTTGTCCTTCCTATCTCTCTATTCTCCAAATAAATTCGCAAGTACCTGATTTGCTGACAGATTCAGATATTTATCCGGATCAGTCAGAACACCACTGCCATCTACTTTCCAGCGGCAACGGGTGATTCCAGTGAAATATCCAACACCTACGCAACGGGTATTGTACTCCCAGTTTGGAAAATATTTCTCGTTGTATTTCTTAGCAAGTGCATAAGCCTGACTATTCTGACTGCCTGTGCTCAGCACGGGTGAACCGCTCAGCTGCACACCTGCCTGTGGTGTCGAATGAAGAATAACCACACTGCCGTCACTGCAGGTTCCAACCACCATATATACATGTCCATCCATACTGCAGATATCGCCCGGCCGGAAGACCGTTGGATTCTTCAGCATACCTGGCTCTCCCCAGCCTTTTGTATTTACCAGATAATTGGCCACTGTGGTAGACTGTACGGTCACACTGCTCTTATTGCTTTGTGTGTTGATGGTATTGTAGATTGCCCAGCCTACATAGCCGGAACAGTCTAATCCGTTCTTGTAAGAATAGCGGTAATTATTGTAATCATAATGTCCCGCATATGTAGCGTAGAATGTCTTCCACTGTGGATTGGGCCCGATGCGTCTTGCATCTCCTCCGATCTCCGAGTCCCAGCCGCCGCCCCAGACATACAGGGTATTGGCCACTGGTTTCATGGCATTCTGCAAAAGATTCTTGATGGTCTTGCCGCCCGGTGCCACATCTTTGAATTTAAGCGTCCCCGGATCGGTAGCTCCGGCAGAAGTCTGCTTCCAGACACCCTCGGAATTCACATAATATACTCCGATGGTCGTATTCCTCGCCATAGAGCCATCTGCATAGAAGTAGTACCACAGACTATCAATCTGCTGCCAGCCGGTCAGCATGGCTCCTGATCCATCCAGATAATACCGTTTGCCGCTTACGTCCACCCAGCCTGTTGCCATAGCGCCGCTGCCGTTCAGATAATACCATTTGCCAAACACGTGCTGCCAGCCTGTTGCCATAACACCACTGCCATTCATATAGTAGTAAGTACTTCCGATCTGCAGCCAGCCTGTCTTCATAATAGCCGTGGCAGGGTCCATATAATACCAGCTGGCTCCTGCTTTTTTCCAGCCCGTAGCACAACTGTGATCACTGTTCACATAATACTTTTTGTCTCCGACTGTTTTCCAGCCGGTGCCGTCCTTTTTGCCGGAAGCGCCCACGTAATACCAGATGTCGTTATTTTTCACAACATTATTGGTAAGCATGGCTCCTGATTCGGTCATATAATACTCGCCTACCCAGCCCGTGGCCATAGAACCGCTGCCATTCATATAATACCAGGTGTTACCCAGTTTGAGCCAGCCTGTCGCCATGGCACCGCTGCCGTTCAGATAATACCAGTCATTGTTCAGATGCAGCCAGCCCGTCGCCATAGCGCCGCTGCTGTTCAGGTAATACCATGTATTCCCCAATTTCAACCAGCCTGTGGCCATGGCGCCGCTGCTGTTCAGATAATACCAAGTATTTCCCAATTTCAGCCAGCCCGTCGCCATATTTCCGCCGCTATTCAGATAATACCATGTATTATCCAGATGCAGCCAGCCCGTCGCCATGTAGCCATTGTCTTTCATATAATACCAGGCACCGCCCACATATACCCAGGCACTGGTGGTCATCAGACCATTATTCTGGATATAGTACCACTGTCCACTATATCTCAGCCAGCCCGGTGCAGCCAAACCACTCTTGTTCATGTAATACCATGCGCCCGTCTCCTGATCCAGAACCCAGCCTGTGGAAATATGCCCGACAGCGTTCATATAATACCGGTCATTATCCACCCACTGATTCACACACATGGCGCCTGTTTTTTCATTCATGTAATACCATTCATTATTGTATATCTTCCAACCCAGATACAAATGGCCGCTGCCATTGGCATAGTACCAGACATCGTCTTCCACCGCCCAGCCTTTGACCATCTCACAGGATTTCTTGAAACGGTATTTCTTTCCATCGATATCCATCGTCTCCGCAGATGCCGCAATACCAGTCTCCGGCTTCATGTAATACCATTTTCCGAACACGAACTGCCAGCCTGTGGTTTTCTCGCCTTTTTCATTATAAAAAGACCACGTACCATCTTCATTGGTTACCCAGCCTTGCTTCATGGTTTCCTTGACCGGCTCTGGTGTCTGCTCCGGCGTGGTCTCCACTACGGTATTCGGTTGTTCCTCTTCTGGCGGTTCCTGTGGCGTCTCTTGCGGCGTCTCTTGTGGTGTCTCCTGCGGTGTGGCCGTAGGCTCTGTCTGCGTCTCCGCAGTATCCAAAGTCGTTGTGATTTCCGGAACCGTCGTTTCCTGTGCCGTCTCCCCGAACACAGAAGCCGGTAATCCGGTGCATGTCATCGCCACTATGAGCAGCAGGCAAATGACTCTTTGCGTCGTCTTTCTTGTTCTCATAGTCTTCCCCTTATTCTTGTATCCTCTGTTACTCCCCTAAATGTTACAAAAATATAAAATTCTGGTTACATTATAACTCCATGCCTGTAATTATGCAAGAAGTTAAAGAAAAACCGCAAAACGTTTTTGCGATCTTTACAATCGCCGTTTTGCGGTTCCTATCGTTCGTCAGCTCCTCCTCCATACGGAAGGTGTAAATAGCAGCAGGATCGGGTACAATTCCAGACGTCCGGCCAGCATGTCGAACATGAGCACATACTTGGCTAAAGGCGAGAATACGCCAAAGTTTCCGGTTGGTCCAACCAGTTCCAGTCCGGGGCCGATATTGTTGAAGGTAGCGGCGATGGCCGTAAAGTTCGTAACCATATCCAGATTATCAAAAGCCAGTATGAACATGGATCCACCGAAGATAATTACATAAGTGACCAGAAATGCACTGACTGCACGCACAGTATTTTTATCCAGGGCCTTTCCATCCATCTTGATAGCCTTCACGCTGCGCGGATGTACAAAATAACTCATTTCCTGCTTCACACTCTTGAGCAGAATAATGATACGGGACACCTTGATACCGCCTCCGGTACTGCCGGCGCAAGCTCCGATAAACATGATGACCACCAGTATGGTCTTGGACAACTGCGGCCACAGGTCAAAATCCGTCGTGGAGAATCCCGTCGTCGTTATAATAGAAGCCACCTGAAAGGATGCCTGGGGCAATGCCTTCAGGAAACCGCCGAAAACATCCGCGATATTGAAGGTAATGATGGCAATACAAGCCACGATAATCCCCAGATACCAGCGTACTTCTTCCATTTTAAAGATACTGCCTTTATGCTTTCCTAATAGTAAAACATAATACGCATTAAAATTCACCCCAAAAAGAACCATAAACACTGTCACGATCATCTGGATCGACAGGGAATAGTCCCTCATGCTGGCATTCTTAATACCGAAACCACCGGTACCAGCTGTACCGAAGGACGTAGTCAATGCGTCAAACAACGGCATCTTGGCGCAGAGCAGCAAAATGATCTCCACCACAGTCATAGCAAAATAAATGATGTACAGGATTTTCGCCGTATCTTTCATACGCGGCACCAGTTTGCCAACGGATGGGCCCGGACTCTCCGCACGCATAAGGTGCATGTTGTAGCCGCCCACCATCGGCAGCACAGCCAGCAGGAAAACGAATACACCCATACCACCAATCCAGTGGGTAAAGCTCCTCCAGAACAGGCTGGCATGGGACAGTGCCTCCACATCCGACAGGACACTGGCGCCTGTAGTGGTGAATCCGGATATAGTCTCAAACAATGCATCCGTAAAGTTTGAAATATCTCCGTTTATAACAAAGGGCAGTGCCCCGAAAATACTCATGACAATCCAGCTGAGCGCTACGGTAACGAAACCCTCTCTGGCAAAATACACAACATTCTTTGGCTTTTTCCTTGTCCTTGCAAATCCAAGGGCAAAGCAGATCAGGCCAACAATAAGAAAGGCGTACCCTTCCTTTTCCCCATAAATAGCCGCAACCGCACAGGGCAGTGCCATGAAAAAAGACTCAAACATCAGCACCCAGCCTAATATATAGGTAATAATCGAATAATTCATGATTGTTCCCCCATCAATGCTGCAGGATATCTTTGATATCGTTCAGCCCTTTCCTGGTAGTAACAACAATAACCGTATCGCCAACATGAATCTCTGTCTTGCCTTTCGGCAGGATGACTTCACCCTTCCGGTTGATGCAGGCGATCAGCATATTCTCTTTCAGACTCAACTGTTCCAGCGGAACATTCACCACCGGAGCGTCCTCGCTCACATAGAATTCCAGTGCCTCCGCCTTGCTGTCGATAATACGGTGCAGTGCCTTTACGTTGCTGCCGATAGAGTTCTGCACGGCACGCACATACCGCACGATATACTCCGCCGCAATATATTTCGGATAAATAGTACTTCCCAGATGGAAGGACCCCACAATATCATCAAAAGAGATACGGTTGATCTTGGTAATGATCTTGGCATTAGACTGGCTTTTTGCAAACAGGGAAAGGAAAATATTCGCCTCATCAATACCTGTCAGTGAAACAAAAGCCTGGCAATGGGCAACGCCCTCCTCCAGCAGAACATCCTGATTGGTGGCATCCCCGTTGATAATAACCGCCTTGGGCAGTAATTCGCTGAGTATTTCGCATCTCTTGGCATCTTGTTCCACGATTTTCACGTCAATACCACTGTTGAGCAGCTGCGACGCCAGATAAAAAGCGATGGTTCCGCCTCCCACGATCATGGCATTCTTCGTCTGATGGGTATCGATGCCAATCTTTTTAAAGAACAGACGGGATTCCTTGGGCGGTGCCACAATCGTGATCTCATCCCCATTTTTCAAAATGAAGCTTCCGTTTGGAATCACCACCTCGCCGTCCCGATCCACTGCACACACCAGCACATTAGGTTTGAGTCTGCGGTCAATATCCATAAGACTGCTATTATGTAGGATAGAGCCTTCCTCGATCTTGAACTCCAAAAGTTCCACACGTCCCTTTGCAAAGGTGTCGATCTCAATAGCTGACGGCAGGCGAAGGATTCTTGCGACCTCCGTAGCCGCTGCATATTCCGGATTGATGATCATGGACAGCCCCAGTTCCTCCTTGATAAATCCGATTTCCTTGTTGTACATAGGATTGCGGACACGGGCAATGGTGCTGCAGTTTCCGGCTTTCTTAGCGATCAGACAGCACAGCAGGTTCAGTTCATCCGAACCGGTCACGGCAATCAGTATATCCGCCGCCTCAATATCCGCCTCCATCTGTACCGAATAACTCGCTCCGTTTCCAACCACACCCATAACATCGAAATTATTGGTGGCATCATGAATCACCGTACTGTTCTGATCAATAACGGCTACATCATGGCCCTCTTGGCTCAGCTGCTCGGTGATCGTCATACCGATCTTACCGCAGCCAACTATGATAATCTTCATAACCTGCTCCCTCTGCTCCTCAGCACATGCACATATTAAATATGTTTGCACATTCATTACATTTATAGAAGGCATCCGCATGATCCGCTCACGCTAAATGCCTTCTACATAATATTTAATGTAACTATAAATCTACTTTCGGTAACTTACTCAATGCTTTTGCTAATTCTTCATCTGTCGGAATCGAATCGCTCATCTCACCGTCATTGTACCTCTGATATGCCACCATATCAAAATATCCGGTTCCCGTCAAGCCAAATACAATATTTTTCGCTTCTCCAGTCTCTTTACACTTCATAGCCTCGTCCATAGCCACTTTAATCGCATGGCTGCTCTCCGGTGCCGGAAGGATGCCTTCCACTCTTGCAAAAGTTTCCGCAGCCTTGAATACCTCTGTCTGCTCCACGCTTCTTGCAGTAAGCAGGCCCTGATCGTACAGTTCTGACACAATAGAACTCATGCCATGATAACGCAGGCCGCCTGAATGGCTGGCTGATGGGATAAAGCCGCTTCCCAGCGTATACATCTTAGCCAGCGGGCAAACCTTTCCGGTATCGCAGAAATCATAAGCATATTTACCGCGGGTCAGACTCGGGCAGGATGCAGGCTCAACAGCGATCATCTCATAATCCGCTTCCCCGCGAAGCATCTCCCCTGCAAATGGAGAAATCAAACCGCCAAGGTTAGAACCGCCTCCGGCACATCCGATAATCATATCAGCCTTAATACCATATTTATCCAGTGCCGACTTGGTCTCCAGACCGATCACCGACTGATGCAGCATTACCTGTGAAAGCACAGATCCAAGCACATAGCGGTAACCTTCCTGAGAAGTAGCCGCCTCCACTGCCTCCGAAATCGCACATCCAAGACTTCCACTAGTTCCCGGAAACTCTTCATTAATCTTACGTCCCACATTCGTATTCATAGAAGGTGACGGGGTAACCTTTGCACCATAAGTACGCATTACCTCACGCCGGAACGGCTTCTGCTCATAAGAGCATTTAACCATATACACCTGACAGTCCAAATCAAAATAAGAACAAGCCATAGAAAGCGCTGTCCCCCACTGCCCAGCTCCAGTCTCTGTAGTCACACCCTTCAGCCCCTGTTCCTTCGCATAATAAGCCTGCGCGATAGCAGAATTAAGTTTGTGGCTTCCGGAGGTATTATTTCCCTCAAACTTATAATAAATATGCGCCGGAGTCCCCAACTTCTCCTCCAGACAGTAAGCCCTTACCAACGGGGAAGGCCGATACATCTTATAAAAATTCCGAATCTCTTCCGGGATATCAAAATAAGCCGTCGTATCATCCAATTCCTGCTTCGCCAGCTCCGTACAAAAGATCGGAGACAACTCCTCCACCGTAATCGGCTGCAGTGTACCAGGGTTCAAAATAGGAGCCGGCTTCTTCGCCATATCCGCCCGCACATTATACCACTGCTTCGGCATTTCCTGCTCTTCCAGATAAATCTTATAAGGGATTGTTTTTTCCATGATCATACCTCTTTTTCACATTTTATGGGGTGTTATATTGTATCCAAGTATATCATTTAATGTGCAGTTCTGCAATATATGGATTTTAGGGTTTTCGAAAGGGGGACGCAGGGGAGCAGCACCATCTCGGGAACAGCCAGGGCAGGGGAAAATGAACTAATCGTTAAGAACTGCTAAGTGAATCGCTCAAGGAGGCTCTTCACTAAGCAGTTCTAAACGCTGGATTTCATTTTCCCCTAACCGCCCTCGAAAGGCTGTTCCCAAGATGGTGCTGCTCCCCTGCTGGCTACGAAAACAGGCCACTGCGTGGCGGCCCCCACGTCAAAAACAAAACATATAATTCAAAAGCCCAACAACCGCTAAACTTTCTAAACCCGCACCTTCCAAACAATGCCTTCCGGCAATGCGCGAAGCGCGAGCCTTCAAAAGCCGCCAAGCTCAGAATCCGCCTGGTTTTTGGCTTCGTGGCGTTTGATTTTGATCATCAGCGGAGGGAATTATAGAAAGACTTAGGAAAAGCGGCCCGCCGATTGCTGATGAAATTGGGTTTACAAAACCCAATTTCAAAAACACCTGAGCAGCGTTTGCATCGGCAAACGGTGCGAATGTGTTTGGTTCAGCAAGCGGCGGGCCGCTTTTCCTTAGACTTTCATAATTCACGCAGCGATCAAAATCAAACGCCACGAAGCCGGAAACCAGGCGGATTCGTCCCCCCTCCCTACTCCACACTAACTACTTTATAATCCTGCGCTTCCACAGTCTCCTTCAGCACAGCGTTATCCACTTCCGCATTCAGCGTAACAACCGCCGTCCCAGCCTCATGACTGACAACCGCTTCATCCACCTGCGCAAGCCCTTCCAGGCATTTCTTCACCCGTGCCTCACAATGTCCACACATCATACCCTCGATCTTCATAGTCTTCTTCATTTTCACATCCTCAACTTTCTTCTTAGATTTTTTCAATTTATCCCTACCCGCGTCATACATCTTAAACAGATTCAGACGCAGAGCATTGGTAACAACACAAAAACTGGACAAACTCATGGCCGCCGCCCCAAACATAGGATTAAGTTCCCACTGAAAAAGAGGAATCCAAAGTCCAGCCGCCAGAGGAATACCAATCACATTATAAATGAACGCCCAAAACAGATTCTCATGAATATTACGCAGCGTAGCACGACTCAGGCGGATAGCCGCAGGCACATCACTGAGACGACTCTTCATAAGAACCACATCCGCCGCATCAATAGCAATATCTGTGCCCGCTCCAATAGCGATCCCGATATCCGCCCTGGTAAGCGCCGGGGCATCATTGATGCCGTCCCCGACCATAGCCACCTTGCCCTGCTTCTTCAAGGAGCGGATCACACTCTCCTTGCCGTCCGGCAGGACACCTGCGATCACCTGATCCACGCCAGCCTGTGCTCCGATCGCCTTCGCCGTCCGCTCATTATCTCCGGTCAGCATAACAACCTTAATACCCATATGCTGCAGTTCCTTCACCGCCTGAGGGCTGTCTTCCTTCATAACATCTGCCACGGCAATAATACCAAGCAGTTCGCCGCCCCGTGCAAAAAACAAAGGCGTCTTCCCGGCCTCGGCCAGTTTCTCCGACTGCTTCCTGATCTCCTCCGGCACCTGCGTCTTGCTGCTGATAAATGTAAAATTACCACCCAGCAACTCCGCCTGATCATAAACCGCAGACAACCCATTACCCGGAAGTGCCGCAAAGTCCGAAACCTCCAGTGCCTTCACACCGGTGCTCTTCCCATAATCCAGAATCGCCCGCGCCAGCGGATGCTCACTCTTCTGCTCCAAAGCAAAAGCATACTGCAGCAGTTCCGCCTCTCCGATACCCCCGGCCGGTATCATATCCGTAACCTTCGGTTCCCCGTTGGTGATGGTTCCGGTCTTATCCAGGGCAACAATATCCATCTTGCCCGCTTCCTCCAAAGACACAGCGTTCTTGAACATGATCCCATGTTTCGCTCCCATGCCATTTCCAACCATGATTGCCACCGGAGTCGCCAGCCCCAGCGCACAAGGACAGCTGATCACCAGTACCGAAATTCCTCTCGCCAGGGCAAAACCAATACTCTGTCCTGCCACCAGCCACACGAGAATCGTGATCACAGCCAGCGCAATCACCACCGGAACAAACACGCCGGACACCTTATCCGCCACCTTGGCGATAGGAGCCTTCGTAGCTGCTGCGTCACTGACCATCTGAATGATCTGGGAAAGAGTCGTATCCTCACCCACCCGAACTGCTTCGCATTTAAGGAAACCAGACTGGTTCAGGGTCGCGGCAGAAACACCGTCCCCCACCGCCTTGTCCACCGGAATACTCTCCCCAGTCAGGGCCGATTCATTAATGGCACTGTTTCCTTCTATAATAATGCCGTCCACCGGAATATTTTCCCCTGGACGTACCACAAAGACATCGCCCTTCTGAACCTCCCCGATAGGGACTTCCGTCTCCACGCCACTTCGCAGGACCGTCGCCGTCTTTGGCGCCAGCTTCATAAGGCTCTTCAGCGCATTCGTAGTCCGACCTTTGGAGCGTGCCTCCAGCATCTTGCCCACCGTGATCAGCGTAAGGATCATGGCCGCAGATTCGAAATAAAATTCATGCATATAAGACATGACCGCATCCATGTCACCCTTCACCTGCGCACCTGTCATAGCAAACAGCGCATAGGTGCTGTAAACAAAAGCGGCAGTGGAGCCAAGCGCCACCAGCGTATCCATATTGGGTGCACCGTGAAACAGGCTCTTGTAACCATTCACAAAAAATTTCTGATTAATGACCATGATAATCGTGGTGAGGATTAACTGCAGCAGCCCCATCGCCACATGATTATCCTGGAAAAATCCAGGGATCGGCCAGTTCCACATCATATGTCCCATAGAAAAATACATGAGGACCAGCAAGAATCCGATAGATGCCCAGAGTCTCTGCTTTAGCACTGGAGTCTCATGGTCCTTCAGCATCTCCTCATTGGCAGACTGTCCCGTCGATGCTGCCGTATCTACATTCTTCCCCTTCACGGCTGCCTCATATCCGGCATCCTCCACGGCTTTGATAATATCACCTGCCGCCGCACTGCCCTCCACTCCCATGGAGTTGGTCAGCAGGCTCACGGAGCAGGAAGTGACCCCGTCCACCTTGGCGACGGCCTTTTCCACCCTGGTTGAGCATGCTGCGCAGCTCATACCTGTTACTGTATATTGTTCCATTTAAACCTCCTCTACTTCATCAACTTCTGCAACGTAACGACCAACTCATCCACAGTCTCATCCTTACCTTCTTTAATATCCCTCGATACACAAGTTTTTATGTGGTTCGCCAAAAGTACTTTATTAAAACTGTTCAGCGCCGCATTGGCAGCCGCCACCTGAATCAATATATCCGGACAATACGCATCCTTCTCCACCATACCCTTAATGCCACGGATCTGACCCTCAATACGGCTCAGGCGATTGATCAGGTCTTTATATTCTTTTTCCGACCGCTCCTTCGTCTTATGACAACAGCAGTCTGCTCTCTCTTCACTCATATACATTACCTTCCTTTCAAGCACATTATATACCCCCATGGGGTATATTGCAAGCATTATTTTTTATGTATCTCTATCTGTTGTTTTCATTTAATAAATTTCCCATAAAACAAAACAGTGTCCACACGCAACAGATTTGCTGCATACAGACACTGCTTATTTTATACTACTATCCCATAGACATCCTCATACATCGGCCCGAACTCCGGATACTTCGTTATGATCTCGATGACCCGCTCCGGAGCGTCAAAACTCACTAAGGACAACCAGACGCTGGATTCTCTTTATGATAGCGAATCAATAAAAGAACCAATACAATCCTCTCCCTGCTCTCTGGCTGCCTCATATACATCCAGCCAGCTTGTATACGTTTTTATCGAATGCGAATAACCTGAATTCCACTTTTGTATTCCTATCGTATCTCCACTGTAGATCCAATCGTACTTTCTATAAACCCAGGTAGCAGAAGATGATTTCCGCTGTGGTTTATCCATACCATCATCTGGTTTTAACCCAACTGTGATACTATTAGAAACTGTTTGTCCGTCATAAACCTGAGCCTTCGGATAAGCAACTACAATATCCATTTTACAAGACCATGACTTATATTTGCGTACATCTTCTACCTGAAAATCCTCTCCCACTGGTAATTGGCCTGTATGATCAAGTGAAGTATACACATTTTTATAAATAATATTACCCGAGCAGCCAACAATTTTTCCTGACTGTCCTGGTGCTTCGTTCACCGACAATGACCATGGCTGGGTTGCTTTTCCCTCCATATCCACCCGCCACACCACATAGTTATACTGGTCAAAATGGTCTTCATATTCTTGTGGAAGCTCGCCCGTAATATATTGCTTCACCTGATTTTTCGTATAAAGTTCTGGGTTATATTGAACCGTCTGATCATTCAGTGGTGCCTTTTTCACGCTGGACAATGTGACCCCGGAATCTACTTCTCCGGTCAGTGGTTCCACTTCCCGTTCTTCCTTCGCCCCATCCACCGTCACCGCAACCTTAGACTGCAAGGACCAGGTTGTTTCATCTCTAATCTCCATGATTTTAAGATATTTATATAACACCTGGAACGCCGCATTCGTTCCGGACTTAATCTCGCGGTAATTAAAGAATACAAGCTCTCCTGTTTCTTCATCTATATAATAATTAAAGGGCGTGCTCCGACTTTCCGTTGTCGACCCCAGCTTTCCTTCTGGAACAGCAATGTCTTTTGGCACAATGGATGTTCCATCCCGATACTGCAACAATTCCCGTGGAATACGGATCTCCACCGCACCAATGTCCAGATTCTGGCTTGCATGAAACTCCATCTGATATTTCAAATTAAAATCATCCGTCTTCATTACATTATGTAAATCAGCTTCCTTCACATAATAAGCATCAAAGGTCCAACTTGTTCCTGCTGCAAAACGAGAATCACGAGAAAAAAGATTCATATCCGCCAGCTCCATCGTTGCTCCAGCCATCTCTTCATCCAGTTCCTTTAATTCTTCAATTGTCATCAAATCAGAAAATTCCGGCTCAGATTCTTCCGACTTGGTTTCTGTTTCCGGCTCGGTTTCTGCTTCTGGCTCAGTTTCTGCTGCTGGCTCGGTTTCTGCTTCCGGTTTGGTTTCTGCTTCCGGCTCAGTTTCCGCTTCCGGCTTGGTTTCTGCTTCTCCCGGCTGGGTCTGTCCGATGGTCAAAGCATCCCCCTCTGCTTTCTCTGCATCCTCTGCAGTTTCCACTTTCTGTAGAAGAAGTGCTGCCTCTTTTTGAGTTTCTTCCAGAACTACCTGTGGGATACATGCAAAATATGCTTTCTCGGGATAGACCGCTTCCGGGTCGGCTGCCATATCCTGTGCCTTCTCAGTTTCCGCCATGATCGGCCGATACCCAACCGTTTGGTCTAATTCCACGGCTGTATATGCGGTCGGATCAAATTCTGTATTCTCGCTCACGAACTCAAGACGGTATGTATCCTTTGCCAGATTATCCAGCCGATACATGCCATCTTCTTTTGTCACGGTCTCCGCGATCACTGTATTTGTGTTTACGGTCTTATCGTAATCCGCTGCCCGGTACGCAAGCACCTTGATCTTGTCCAGGTTCGCCGTTGTTCCATCCGCATTCGTTATCATTACACTTCCATATAAGGAAAACTGCTCTGACACTTCCGTTTCATTTGCAGTCTCTACTTCATCTTTGCTCTCTATTACATCTGTACTCTCTGCTGCCACCGCGCGCTCCACGTCAGCGGTATTTTCCGGTGCCTGTGCCAGCAGCGTATCGGGGATCATAGTGATTACGAGCACCAGCGCAAGCAATGCCGCTACTATTCGATGGATTCTCTTGTGTGTTCTCATGCTCCCTTCCTCCTGTCTCTCTTTTTGGTAACTATTTCAACTATCACAATGGCAGCACAAAGCATTACAAACAAGGTGCCTGCCACCTCTGTTGAATCCCCTGTTTTCGCCGTAGATAGTTTCACAGGTGTGTTCTGCGTTCCTGTGGGGCTTACTGGTTTCTTCTGTGGATCTTTTGGTTTCTCCGTGATCGGTGATGCTTTTGGTTCTGCCGTCACTGTATAATTGGGGCCCGTCATTATGTGGTTCACTTCTTCATAATATGGAATGTGTACCAAAAACGGAGCGACCTCTCCATATGCATTTTCTTTCTGGCTTTTCACAAGATAAACGCCATCCCCCAGACCCATGAAGCTGAGTATCCCATTCGCATCTGTCTTTTCAACCTTCAGCGCCTCTCCTGTGACGGCCTCTGACACGCTCTTTGCTGCGGCATCTAGTTCCTCACTCGTCTGAGGATATGCCTGGATTACGAATTCTGGATTCAGCTGTGGCACTCCATCCTCATTTACTGTCCCTACCTTATAGATTTGAAATTCAATGTCTTTCTGCACGGACTGAGCAGACTCCAAATCTTTCAGTTTTATTTGGATCTCGCCTGTCCCAACAGATGCCTGAACCGGACAATTCATAAAGCAAATTACACAAAACAGTGCCAGCCCCATCCTTCTTAGTTTCCATTTATTTTTCATCTGTATCTGATACCCCCTTATTTCCTGCTTCAAATATATGCTGATATAGTTCTGTCGAAACACACGCCCTTGTTCACATAATCGAATACAAATGTGCACAATATCGCATAAATGATAGACTTTATACATAAACTAAACCTACTCTATATTACTTTATCTATACATATTAATCTATTTAGTTGTTATTTTCAACTCTTTTTAAGTTTTATTTTTCTTCACATATACTTGCTAAAATGTTCATAGCAATAGGAAGAGCCACTTGCCAAAGGGATATATTGTAATTGAAGGGATGTGATAGATATGAAAAACCTCAAGACATTACGAAACCAGAAAAGATTAAGCCAACAGGCTCTGGCGGATATATTGCATATCAGCCAGCAATCTGTTTACAAATATGAGAATGACCTTACCTTTCCTGATATCGATACATTAAAAAATATTGCTGATTATTTCGAAACTTCGATTGATTATATCGTGGATTATACAGACATACCCCATCGAATTGAACCTACGATCGAATTGGCCCTGACCCGGGACGAGGCAGACATTATCCATAAATATCGACTGCTTCTTCCCAAGTATCGTTCCATCATCCACACTGTAGCCGATGGGTATTTAGATTATGAAAGCAACAAGTAGAGCCCGCTCCTTGAGGGGGGATGCGGGCTCTGTCTGTTGCTTTTTTATTATGATTTTTGTAAACGACGTACTAATAGACTCATCCAGAGTAATAAAATAAGTGTCAGCAGGATCCACCAATACTGTTGAAAGAAACTCTGCACGGTCAACTCCTCGCTTTCTTTTCTATGCTCCTCTACATAAGGAGTTCTCACACCATGTACATACAATCTATGTGTATTAATTCCATATGGCGTACAGGTGATCAATGTTGCCAGATCTTCTCCCGGTTGAATATATAATGCCTCCACACGATCCGGTGTAACGGTTTCAACTGCTGTGATCCTATATGCCAGGATCTCCCCCAGCACGCGTATATAAAACTGATCTCCTTCTTCCAGTTGATCCAAATTTGTAAATAATTTATTCTGCGGAAGTCCCCGATGTGCCGATATACACGTATGTGTATTCTCTCCTCCTACAGGAATCGAAGAGCCCTCTAAATGCCCGGCACCTTTTTGCAATGTTGCTTCTGATGTTCCATGATAAACAGGGATAGAGAGGTGTAATTTCGGAATTTCTACAATCGCCATTACACCGTCCTGATCCAGGTTAAGAATAGACTGATATTCCTGATTTGCAGTTTCATCGCCTTGAAATGCATCCTGGATACCCGCCCTATTCCCAGAAAAAAGCGACTCATTATACGCTTGTGCCATTTGCTTTTGTTTCTCATAAGTCTCTGTGTTCAGGCTGGAAGCCGTTTCATCATACTGCATCACAACACGCCCCTGGATCCATTCATTATATAGCCTTGAAACAAACGGATAATCAATCACCCCAATAAAAAACAGAAAGAACGTGACCAATAGAATGACGCCGATTTTCTTCTTCATATGAACCTCTCTATTATTTCCATCTGATATTTTTCATCGCCGCAAATGCCAATCTGAATTCCTTCGGCCACTTTTCAAGCCTCCCGTGTTGACGCTTCGAATTTATTAATGCTATTATACACACTTCTACCCAGCTTGACAAATAATGCGCTCCTGCCTGATCCTCTTCGCACATAAAACACCGCCAGGGACAACATTTTGATTTTCATATGTCCACCCCTTCAGAACATGTTTCGTATATATTAAAACAGTGTCCATACGCAACTGAATTGTCACATACAGACACTGCTTATTTTGAATAAATTCCAATAAAAGCACGCACTTTGTACCTCTATTTTATTCCATATTTTTCAATCATTTCCTGGAGAAAAGTGGGATCCTGCTGCAGCCTCTTCACCTCACCTGCCTGACCATACTCAATCATCACAAGGGTCAAATCCATAATACGGTCTTTATCTTCCAGTTTGCGGTCCTTATCTTCCAATCTCCGAGCTTTATCTTCCAGTTCCCTATCCTTATCTTCCGCCGCTTCTTTCAGTTCCTCTATCGTCCCCTGCTGCTCCTCAATCTTTTCCTGCTGTTCCTCTATCATATACTGCACTGTGTTCCGGTCCATTTCCCGCAGTTCTTTGGAAAACATATTCATCACCCTCTCCACATTCTGACATATCCCATAGACATCCTCATACATCGGCCTGAACTCCGGATACTTCGTTATGACCTCGATGACCCGCTCCGGTGCATCAAAGCTCAGGAAGGACAGCCACGCTTCCTTCTTGTTTCTTATAGGTTTATTGTGCATGCTGCGTTTGAAAATGTCAAGGGGAATCAGGAAATATTCCTGGGGGATGCGGACCTTCAGGCCGGTATCGAACAGGACTTCTCCGTGATGGACATACTGGTCCGGACATGCCCGGAATTCCTCTGTGCTTTTCTCGAAAAGCACAAGGGTATACACGGTCTTTATATCCTTGTAACTGAATTTCTTCCTTCTCTTGCTCTTCACCCGCTTATACTGCCGCAGCAGCATGTCCGCGGAATAGCACCCGCACCGCTCGCCCGGAAACGCATAGCCGATCTTTTGTATCTCCACATTGGCAATGCTCCCGTCTTCCAACTCCACTACGATATCCGTGATGAGCAGCGTGCTTTCGTCCGCGATCCTCACACTGTCATTGGGCAGGATCTGCAGGATCTTCACCTTCCTGCCCAGAAAGACAGAAAGCAGGTCTTCCAGTCTCTGGGGATTCGTCTCCGGATTTGCTATTTCCTTGAAAAAGGAATCATAGAGTATCTTTACCCCGCGCACGCCGGTGCAGAAATCAAGGAATTCCTTCTGTCTTTCCTTCTCCCAGCTGTTAAACACGGCCTGGAGCGCTGCATTTTGGTTTATCTCCTTCAGCACCTCCATCCTGCTTTTGATCATGGGAAAATAAGCCTTCAGATTTGTTGTCATTTGCATAGTCCTCCTATTTAGTTGTTCAATAACGGATGAGTCTTCGAAATGAAGTCCGAAATGAGATTATGTGGCCGAATTGGCGAAACGCCTGCCACGATTAAATTCAATGTAACACACTGCTCACAGTTTGTAAAGAAGTAATAAATTAAAAATCAACCACTAAAAATTACCCTTTTGACCTTCAATATTAAAACAGTGTCCATGCGCAACCGAATTGCTGCATATGGACACTGTTCATTTGACTTTATTTTACTTCCTGGGTAATGTACTCCAATATCTCCCTCGCTGTCCAGTCTGGATTCTCCCGAACAACTTTACACACAGCTTCCACATACCCAAGAGGTTCATCCAAATGTTCCGCTATGGTATCGGGTGGCAGCTTTTTTTCAAACTTCTTCTTAATTTTCTCGATTTTTTCCTCACTTCGTCCCTCTTCGCGACCCTCTTCTCTTTCAATAATCTTTTCTTCCCATGCCTGCATAAACTTCACCCCGACTTCCTCACTGGCTTTAATTTTCTGTACACGTTCATGGATTTTTTTGATTAACACACTTTTAGAGTTCGCCGCCACCTGATCTGTTGAATTTTCTACATATTTCAGGAAATCTACCAGTTCACTGCTGACCTCTTCCAGATTCTTCCCTATCAGGCACTACTGCCTTTCCTTCTTTCAGATAATGTCTGGAGTAAAAGCCAATTACATCATCCAGTGTTTTGCGGGTCGTCTGCAGGTCTTCCTCTGAGATGTCCAGATTTCTGGTCACCCAGGCCGCATGATTATCGTCGTATTCCCTGTGCGCCCCATTGACCGTCCAGCCTTTCTCGGTCAGTGTCAGTAGATAACGCCGCTGATTCCCTTCTTCCCTTTCACGGTTTACCAGACCCTTTTTGACCAGTTTGTCCACCATGACCGATGTGGCTCCTTTGGTCCGGTACATGCGCTCCGATACCTCCGCCTGGCTGATGCCCTCATTATCCGCGATCAGCTTCAGCGTGTGCGTCTCATTGGCATAAAGAGAAACCCCCGCATATTCATTTGGTTTTTTTTGTAATGCACTTAAAATATGTTCCACCGCATAAAGGTCTTCAATCAGTTTTGCTATTTCGTCCACAGATGACATACTCTTCCGGCCCCTTTCTATGTTATCTTATAGTATATCACGTTCTAAGACACCAGAAAAGAACCGATTATGTCATTTTATTCGCAGTCCTCGTAGCTTACTTCCATTTTCACCTTTCGGTTTACCACAAGGGCATAGATCACAGCCACTGCCAGAATGACCACATTTCCGATAAGTTCTGCCTTGGCAGAAGTAGCCAGTAAAAGCACTGCCTGCAAAGTGGCAATCAGACCTCCAACAATGCAAAGTATCCGCAGAACCACATTGCCCACATGGAATTTAGACTTGTTCCACAACCCCGGCATGACTGTTGGCAGCCGAAGTGCCGTAAAGCAGAGGATAATCTTTACCACCGCCGTTAAGATAACCGTGGCGCTGGATACGGTGCTGATGTTCAGCCCCAGCAGGATCGGCACCAGGCCGATAACGTAAAACAGTAAAAGCACATTGACCGGAGTCCCAAATTTCGGATGCAGCTTACCAAAGAGCTTCGGCAGCCAGCCGTCCTTTGCCGCCTGGACGATAGGCCTGCATATCCAGCCGATGGAAGCATTCAGAGTAGTCAGCAGCGCGAACATGGCACCGCCCACAATAAAGAACACATACAATGGCTTCGGCATGATCGCTTCTGCTACCAGAGCAAGGCTCTTGTTAGCTACCTGGGATACAGGAAGCACACCGGCCGCTATAGTTCCCATGACTGCGTAGACAATAGAGATCACCACAGTTGGAACGATAATTGCAAATGGTATATCTTTCTTCGGATTCTTGGCCTCGCCGGAGAAGTTGATCACGTACTGGGCACCGCCCGCCGCAAAGGACAGATATGCGGATGCCATGAGCACGCCGGTGATTCCCTTAGTCACAAAATCAGGTGGTAAGAAATAGCCTGATTCCAGATTCGGAATACCGAAGGCGATAAATACACCGATGGCAACAGCCATAACGACACACATGATAGTCTGCAGGATCGCCGCCTGTTTGGTACCGATGATATTCAGTGCAAAAAGAAGTGTCAACACACCCACTGCTATCAGTTTAGACGGCGCGTTGGGCACCAGGGCCAGCAGATATTCTGTGAAGGAAATGACATACATGGCGATGCCAAGTCCCGTAAATACATTGACCATGGTAAAAATACCCGCCAGCCTCTGCCCGCCAAAGGCCGCCACCTGAGTATACTGTCCGCCCTTAAAGCGAGCCGTCCCGCCCACCAGGATCTGTGGTATGGCGGTAAAAACACAAAGAATTCCTGCAATGATAAAGGCAATATTGACACTTCTTCCTGTCATGCCGATGGCCGTGCCTGTCATGGCCATGATACCGGCACCGATGACCTGCCCTACTGCGATAGATACCAGGTCCATGCGACCCAGACTGCGTTTCATGTCGCCATTGTTTGCTGTTGACTGAACCTTTTTCTCTTCCATATGAGTATCCTCCTCATCAATAAAACAGTTCCGACTGTTTTGGTGCTGTAAACATCGCCTCCATAATTGCTATTTTTTCACGCAGTGCCGGCTGCGCAAGGGATTTCGCCCCGGCCTTACATTCTGCGATACATTTTCCGCAGTCCAGGCATCTCCACCCATCCACATCTCCCGGGTCCAGTGGATTGATTGCCAATACTGGGCAGTTCTTCTGACACTGCATGCACCCTACACATTTTTCTTTGTCCGTGACCGGGGCAATGGGCAGGTCAGATCCCGGTGTATAGGGGAAATTCCCCTTGACTTTCAGTTCAAAACCAGCAGGACTGTCCGCTTTTTCCAGAATTTCCAACGCTTTCTGGCCCAGCATATAGGCATCTGCCAGATCTTCCGCATTGGGTCTGCCAGTCCCCAGTTTATCCGTGAAACTGTGTTGTCCCACAAATGCTCCCGCAGCCACAGGATTAAACCCGTGCTTTCTGCTTTCGTTGTACAATTCCAAAAGAGCATCCTCATAATCCCGATTTCCATAGGCAACCACCACTACTGCCGGGATATCTTTTGCCTGTATGTAACGGAAAAATTCCACCAGTATCTTCGGCACTCTGCCATAATAGACCGGCATACCAATCACCGCCACATCCCCCTCTCCCAGCTCAACGCCTTGCCAGCGGCTGTCAAAGGAGGTGCGATCCAGTTCCAGGCTCTCTGGTGCGTCCAGGCCTTGTGCCACACTGTGCACCACCCTTCTCGTGGTATCCAAAGGACTGAAATATAAACTGACCGCTCGTTTTATTTTTGTACCCATTTATTTTCCCTCCTTATCATCCAACCAGTGTAAAAACTGCGTCGTATCCGGCATATCCGCCGGTGTTCTTCCGTAATGTGTCTGCTTCACGGCAAGTCCCGGCGTCACAAGAAATACGGCTGGCAGCTGCAGTTCTTCTCCTTCATGGGCTCCATGTACAAGTCCCGAAGCCCTGGCTTTCCCGATCTTTGCCAGCACCTTTCCGTCCGCCATCTTCTCTTTGGTAAGTGCCGGAGCAATGTTATATTTCTCGTATAACTTTTGCTCTGGATCACAGATGATCTCGTACGGAAACGTTGTTTCAGGTATTTGCTTCCGTATTCCAGCAGGATCGCTTTGCAGCACCACCATGGCTTTCGCACCTGCAGCAGTGATCTTATCATATTCCGCCTTCAGCATTTTCATATCCAGCTGGCAGATGGTACATCCGTAATAGCGCAGGAACAAAAGAAAGGTAGGACGATCCACGGCCTTTGCCAGGCTGCCTTCATTCCACGGCGTCTCATAGATCACGTCCTCCAGCATATCTCCTGGGAATACCCGGTCCAGTGCTATGCACATACGCCGCAGACCTTCCTCCAGCATACTGCGTGGGCAGGCTGTATTCATGCGGAGATAATTCTCTGCGCCTGGTCCGAAGATTGGTTCTCCTTCCAGCCCGCTCTCAATGAGCACATCCGCCACCTGTACCAGATAACTGTCCAAGTCAGCCCTGATCACACCTCGCAGATACGGCTCCGCATCGATCCATGCGAAATAAGTCCCCTCCGGCACATTCATCTTCGCCCGTGGCAGGTGCTTCGCAAGGTACTCTTTTACGAACACCAGATTGTCATGCAGATAGCCGTTTAACTGGTCGATCCATGGTTCTCCGGTGGCATAGGCAGCCTGAATCGCCGTAATGGACAGGGGATTTGGGTACATAACGCCGTAATCCCCTGCTGCCAGTTTATTCCAGAGTGCCTTTAGATGAGGATCACAGATAACAATGTTGGAGTAAGCGAGTCCTGCAAGATTGAAGGTCTTAGAAACCGATGCGCAGGTAATGATCTCGTTTTGATGCTCTGGAAAAAGTTTCGCCAGTGGAATATGCTTCACCCCGGGAGCCACAATATCGTGGTGGATCTCGTCAGAGATAATGCGGACACCGTTGGCAAAACAAAGCTCAGCCATGGAGCGCAGCTCTTCCTCCGTCCACACCCGCCCTGTGGGATTATGGGGTGAACACAGCAGGAACAGTGTCGTCTTCGGATCTTTTACCTTCTGCTCAAAATCCTCAAAGTCAATCTCGTAATGTCCATTACGGCATACCAGCTGGTTCTCTACAGGGGTCCTGTGGGTGCAGTTGATCTTCTTGTAGAATGGACGGTAAATAGGTGGCTGCAGCAGCACCTGGTCACCCTCATGTGTCATGATCTGGATCAGATAATTGATTGCCGGCACGATCCCATTACAGTAAAATACATCTCTGGAATTCACATACCAGTCGAACCGGTGCTGAAACCAGCCACAAACACTTCGGAAAAACTCCCCTGTAAAGTTGGCACTGTAGCCAAATGCTTTGTTATCCACCCGCTCATGCAATGCTTCGATCACACCGTCCGGGCATGGGAAATCCATGTCAGCCACCCAGAAGGGCAGCGTATTACTCCCTGCATAGGGATTTTGTATCTGCATAAATTCCCATTTGCCACAGTTGGTACCGTGACGGTCGATCAATTGGTCAAAATTGTATGCCATCTTTCTCCTCCTACTTATAATGTTTAACGCATTAATAGTTTATCTATTAAACAGTTTAGCATTTATATCATATTTGTCAATGAAAAGCCTGAACTCGGATCATTTTTCTGCTATATGCACAAAAAACCCTCTCATTTTTTAGTTAGATAAACTGGATTTCTATGCGCTATTCGTTTGACTTTTTCATGGATATTGCGTATACTTAGTCTTATTGAGCAAAACTTAGGAGGATATTAAATGGGTAGGATTTTTGGAATAGACAGCGGTTTTTACCGCTTTATGAATAAGGTCGCTGATTTGATTATTTTGAATTTATTATGTCTGATCTGTTGTATTCCTATTGTCACCATAGGGGCATCTGTCACAGCCATGTATACGGTGATGCTCAGGATCGTGCGCAACGAAGAGTCTTACACCGTTCGTGGCTTCTTCAATGCTTTTAAGGATAATTTCCGCCAGTCTACGATTATCTGGCTGATCTATGCCGCGGCAGGTTGTCTGCTCTGGTTCGACATGTGGTTCTGCAAACAGATGGATCATCCCGTTTTGAATGTTTTATGGTATGTATTCCTGTTTTTGTCCTTCGTGTATCTGATGATGGTCCTGTATGTATTTCCTATTCAGAGTCGTTTTGTGAACACGATTAAAAACACCATCAAGAATTCTCTGATCATGGCCATCGCACAATTGCCCTGGACAGTTCTGATTATTTTGTGCCATGCTGCTGTTTTTATTTTAATTTATGTGCAGCCGGGCTGGTTCTTCTACATACTGGCCTACCTGCTCCTTATGGGCATTTCCTTACCGGCCTTCGGAAGCAGTTATATCTTTAACCGCGTATTCAAGAAATTCATGCCAAAAGAAGAAGAAGAAGAAGACATAAAAGAACTGCCTGAGGAGTAATCCTTTCAGGCAGTTTTCTTTTATATTTTTCAGTTGTTTTCTCTTCCCATGACTTTCCAGAAAGTCAGTGCCGGGAATGGTGATTCCAGTGTTTCATCCTTGATCAGACGACCAAGTTTTACCCAGGAAGATACCGTGCCGCCCAGATCAAAACTCTGTGGCAGGCCGGTCTTTTTTAATTCGACAGGATACTGGCTTCCGTCCTCCAGCGTCAGACAGGCTTCTTTCCAGTAATTATCATGAGGGAAATCCGAACGCAGGCGGATCACCACCTGGTCCACACGAACCGGACGTCCGAAATCAATCTGAATCTCCGCATTCGGATCTTCATTGTCACCCCAGGAGGTAAAGGGCCATTCACCGTGGCAGTCTGTCTCCTCGTATCCATCTATTGTATTTCGCGCTGCAAAGATGGATTCTCCGCGGGTCTCCACACTGGCGGTACAATGGGGATAAAACCCAGTCGCCCCCCGCACATCCAGTGGATTCGTGCTGAGATTTCTGGTACCTTCCCCCATATTTTCCTGTAATGTCACGGTGTACAGATGATAGGTGCCCTCCCAGGTGCCCTTTGCATAGGGCTCCCGCTCTTCCCCGAAGGGAATGGGAAAGACAAACCTGTCTTCCTTGGCGTATACATGGGCCGCTGCCACAGCCTCCTCCAATTTTATAGTGAGGAAACTGCCTGGCTCTGCCTCCACCAATATCCGATCTCCCGGCTCATAGGTCCGCTCTGCCCGCAGATGCACCGAGGTCTCCCCCTTGGCGCTGCACAGACACGTTCCATTTTTGTCCTGTAATTCGATTCGCATGATTTCCCCCTGTTTCCTATTTACTGATTTCGTCTATCAACCTCAGTTCTTCTGCAGTGAAATCCGTATGTTCTACAATAGAAATATTCTCCAGAATCTGCTCCGGTCTGGATGCACCGATCAGTACAGAGCACACCTCATCATCCTTGAGTATCCATGACAGAGCCATCTGCGCCAGCGTCTGTCCACGGTCAGAAGCAATCTTATTGAGCCGTTCGATCTGGCTTAAACGCTCCGGTGTAAGTGCACTCTCCTGCAGGAACCGGTGATCTCTGGCAATGCGGCTGTCTGCCGGGATGCCATGCAGATACTTATCCGTCAAAAGCCCCTGAGCCAGCGGGCTGAATGCGATAATCCCCACACCTGCTTCTTTGCAGAACGCCTTTACTCCATCGTTTTCGATACCACGGTCAAAAATAGAATACCTTCTCTGATTCACAATAAATGGGCAATGCAGTTCCTTCAATAATGCCACTGCTCTCTCCGTAGTCGGCTGGTCATAATTGGACACGCCTGCATACAGAGCCTTGCCGCTGTGGACGATGCCAGCCAGTGCTTCCATAGTCTCTTCCAATGGAGTCTCCGGATCCATTCTGTGATGATAGAAAATATCCACGTAATCCAGCTTCAGTCTTTTCAGACTCTGATCAAGGCTGGCAGTCAGATATTTCTTGCTGCCGAAATCCCCATAAGGACCCGGCCACATATCATAGCCGGCCTTGGAAGTCACCACCAGTTCATCCCTGTAAGGCTTAAAATCTTCTGTGAGGATACGGCCTGCGTTTTCCTCTGCACTACCGTACACCGGGCCATAATTATTCGCCAGGTCAAACTGGGTAATACCTGCATCAAAAGCCGTCCGGCACATAGCCTTCATCGTGTCGTAGTTGTCCCTGCTGCCGAAATTATGCCAGAAACCCAATGAAACTGCCGGGAATTTCAGGCCACTCTTTCCCACACGGTTATACATCATCTTATCATACCGCTTGTCACTTGCTACATATACATCAGCCATACCTGCTTCTCCTTTTTAAACTCTTTCCCTTATTATATGCCCACGGATTGTTACGCACTGCGTGCTCTCACAATCCTAATCAGTATAGCAGATTTTCACTCCTATTTATACACCACAATACCCTTTTTACTGATCTTGCGTTCTGCTAATAGGTCAAAAGCCTCCAGCACATGGTCAAACTCAAAGTAGTCGGAAATATAGTCCTTCAGATCAATGATACCGGCCCGTATCCAGGAAATAACCTGCTGGGTCGCTTCGCCTTCTTCGATCTTGCTTGGGAACTGCTGGAACTGCAGCTGCCAGTTGTACGGAGCCTTGCTCCAGTCCAGTTCCATAGAAGTCTTCGGTGAAATACCATAACAGCACATCTTTCCGCCGTCACGCACATATTCCATAGACTGATTGATCAAAGGCAGCATACCCACCGCGTCCAGAACAAAATCCACGCCGTCCGGGCAGATGGTCCGAATCTCTTTTTTCACATCACATTCCGTGCTCATAAACGCATAATCCGCGCCGCGGGACAATGCTTCCTGCATCTTTTCCGGTACCACATCAAAAGCAATAATCGGGTGAACACCCAGAATACTCATGAACTTAATAAACGTAAGCCCCACCGGGCCGCAGCCGAAAACAGCCACACTGTTGTTTTCTTTTATGCCAAACCGTTTAATAGAACTCAAAACCTCACGCAGGGTAACGATCATAGCCGCATCCACCGCGTCAATATCCTCTGGCAGAACCGTCTGGGCAAATGCACATTCCGGTGCATCCTTGCCGCCTGCTGCCGCATCATTTACCACCGCATACTCACTGTAGGCACCCCAGGCAGATCCCAGATCCCCATACAATTCCGGGTCTGGATCAACGAAGGGAAGCAGCACCTTGTCACCGATCTTATAGCTGGTCACATTCCCGCCGATCTCCACCACTTCACCAACCCCTTCATGGCCCAGCATAAGCGGATACTGATCCATGCCCACGCCCTTGAAGGTCTGATGGATCAGTTTCGTATCCGTACCGTTGCAGATACCACAGCTGATAGTCTTTACCAGTGCCTGATTCTCATTATATTTAGGTTTTGGGATCTCGCGCACCTCCAGAGCCCCCGTCTCATTTACCACTAAAGTCTTCATTTCATGCCATCCAATCTACTGGAAAACAGGTTCCAGTGCCTTATATAACTGATTGTACCGAACCAGCACGTCCTGGTACAATGCATGATTGTCCTGATTCATTTCCACTTTATTTTTCACTTCCACAAAATCCGAAATCGCGGAGAAATCCTTGTAAATGCCGCTTCCTACCCCCGCAATCACCGCCGCGCCCATAGAGTTGGCCTCCTCCAGATATTTTGGTACCAGCACCCTTGTGCCGTAGACATCCGCGATAGTCTGCTGCCACAAAGGACTCCTGGCAGAGCCGCCGATAAGCAGCATCTCCTCAATAGGTACCTGCCCACGGAGGATATCAAAACAGATGGAAAGGTTCATAACGACACCTTCCATAACGCTGCGCAGCATATCTTCCCGTTTCGTGTTGGGCGTCATACCGTAGAAAATACCCTTGGCATCCGGATTCCACCGGGGTGCCCGCTCGCCCAGAAGATACGGCAAAAACAACATACCGTTCGCTCCCGGCTTGCTTTTCGCCATTTCCTGATTGATCACTTCATATGGAGAGCAGCCCATCTCCCGGCTGCGCCGTGTCTCATCCAGACAGATGGTGTTCTTGAGCCAACTGTAAGAACCGCCCGCATACTGCATGGTCCCATTGGGGGAATACAGACCCGGCACCGCATGTGCCCAGCAGACGATACGCATATCTTCATCCAATACCGGCTTTTCCGAGGTCGCCGCCACCCAGGCAGAAGTGCCCATGCAGCAGTAAGCCGTCCCCGGTGCCACAGAGCCCGCGCCCACATTGGCCGCCACACCGTCCCCGGCACCCATGACCACCTTCGTATTCGTAGAAAGTCCTGTCTCTGCTGATGCCTGAGGTGTCACATTTCCCACCAGATAAGTGGATTCCACGACCTCCGGCAGTTTATCATAATCCACGCCGGAGGCTTCGATAATCTCCTCAGACCATTTCCGTCCCGCCAGATCCAGGCAGGTCATACTGTTGGCATCAGAACAGTCTGTATAGAATTTTCCTGTCAGCCGATACACCATATAGTCCTTGGCATTGAGGAATTTATAAGTCTGCTCGTAGATGTCCGGCTGATTCTCCTTGATCCACATAGCCTTCTGAATCCCGTAGGAAGCCGTGTTCCGATGTCCCACAATACCATAAAAACGCTTCAGATCGATCTTTTCTCCCAGCTGCGCTGACTCTTTCTGGGCTCTCTGATCTGCCCAGATAATAGAGCGGCGCAGCGGATTGCCCGACTTGTCTACCGGCAGGCAACCCATCATCTGACCGCTGAAGCTGACCGCTTTCACATCCTTCGGGGCGATCCCCTGCTCCGCCATAAGCTGCTTCGTGGACGAGCAGACGGCCTGCCACCAGTCATTGGCATCCTGCTCCGCCCACAGGGGCTGGTCATAATAGACCGCGTAAGCCACCGTTTTGCTTGCGATCAGCGCTCCGCTGGTGGAAAAGAGTGTTGCCTTGTTTCCTGATGTGCCCAGATCATGGGCAAGAATATATTCTGCCATCTCGTTTCCCCTGTTCGCTCTTTATTTTTCCAGCTCCAGCCACGCCATAGTAGCCGGCATCTCATGGGCCGTATTTACCTTTGTCTCATCCGTCACCAGATCGAAGCAGGTGGCAATGATCTTGTTTTCCCAGATAATCGGCTCGCCCGGCTGATCCAGTTCCCCGTGGAATCCATCGCAATCCGGAGACTGTGCCACGATACGTGTATTGCGCTCCTTGTCCACCATAACGATAGCGTTGTGATTGAAGTCAGCAATATAGAGATTGCCCGTCTTCTCGTCCAGGATCATGCCGTCTGTGGAAACCAGCTGTGCCGGATTCTTGGCATAAACTTCCTTCTCCACCAGATCACCTTTCTCGTCCATGCGGATCTTCCAGATTTCGCCGTCGCCGAAGTTGCCCACATACATATTGCCCTGACTGTCGATCTCGATACCGTCCGCACCATACTGGCAGGCTGGGTTGTGTGTGATAAAGGTGGTGAAGATATATTTATCCTCCAGTGTATTTTTAATATCCAGTCCCTTCGCATCCAGCGGGAAACGATACACGCAGCTGACTAATTTACCGGATTTGTCCGGCACTTTGGTCAGGTAGCTCTGGGTCACATACATATAATCTTTATAGATACGCACGCCGTTTGGATGCTCCATGTTATCGGCGATGGTGTACCAGTCTTTGACCTCGCGGTTCTCATCGAAGAGTACCTTGATCATGCGGCCTTTCCACTCCAGCTCCGGTTTGCCGGACCATCCCTGGTTGTCGCAGATATACATATCCCAGTTCTCATCAAAGGCGATGCCCATATTCCGGGCAATGCCTGTCTCCGGATGCACCGGAACGTCGAACCATTTGCTGATCTGCATATCTTTGGTAATGCGGATCACGCAGCCGGACATATTATCGTCCGCATAATTAGGGCAGGACACGATGAGGTCCCCGTTTTTGTCTATTTCCATGCCGTCGGGTGTGCATACATATTCTTCCGGTAATAAAGCAAATAATTTAGATTCCTGCATCTTAGTTCGCTCCTTTCGCCGCTTCGAATTCATCACAGATCTTGATGCTGTTGCTGGTGCCGATACGCTCTGCTCCCGCTTCGATCATTTTCCGGCAGGTCTCCCAGTCGCGGATACCTCCGGCAGCCTTTACCTTTACGTCCGGTCCTACGGTGTCTTTCATGAGTTTTACATCCTCCGGTGTTGCACCAGAAGTACCAAATCCTGTGCTGGTCTTGATAAAGTCCGGCTTTACCTCTTTGGCGATCTCTGCCGCGGTCTTGATCTCTTCTTTGGTCAGATAGCAGTTCTCAAAGATAACCTTGATCAGGATATTGTGTTTATGGCAGGCTGCCACCATAACTTCCATCTCTTTTTTGATGTAGTCCGTGTGCCCCATCTTCAACTCGCCGATATTCAGTACATAATCGATCTCGTCCGCGCCTTCCAGAATAGCCTGCTCCGCCTCAAATACCTTAGTCTCCACATCGGTCTGTCCCAGAGGGAATGAGATAGCTGCACCCACATGTACCTTTGTTCCGTCCAGCATTTCCCTGCACATTTTTACCGGTGAAGAATTGATAGCCACCATGGCAAATCCGTTCTCCTTCGCCTCAGTACATAATTTGGTGAAATCCTCCTTTGTGGCATAAGCTTTTAAAAAAGTGTGATCCATCATCCCTGCCAGCTGTTCTCTTGTCATTGTCTCAATATTCATTTTCTTTTCTCCTTCCGACACTGTTCCTTTTTATACTCTTATCATACCGCATCCGCCTCAAAAAAAGAGTGCTACAAAATAACTATTTTTCGTAATATTTTTATGCTATAACCAGCCTGTTTACACCGGCATGCGGCGGAATTCACCTGGCGTCATGCCTTCCTTTTTATGAAATCCATTTATCAGGTTTATTTCATTCCCAAACCCCGTGACTACAGCAATCGCCCGCATGGATAATTCCGTGGTTTTCAAAAGCTTCCTTGCCTGCTCCATACGGACATTCAGAATATAATCATATGGAGAATTTCCTGTCTCCTTCTTGAACTGTCTGGAAAAATGAAACTCACTGCAGTTGGCCTCCACAGCCATATCATGCACAGTAATCGGTTTATGATATTGACTTTTCGCAAAGGCACAGGCTGCCTTTATGCCTTCAGAATATTCTTTCTCGGAAACAAAAGGCAGAAAATCAAGGAGCATTTTTTCTATCTCCAGAGATATCTCCTGCGGCGTCAGCTTCTTCTGATTCCGATAGTGCAGCAGCAGATTCCAGAGCAGTTCCCTCACCTGTCCCCCACGCTCATGGCACACCACACCGCTCTGTGCCGTGATTTCCCTGTAAAATGCTTCTGACATGGCCCCGTCAAAATGCAAAAACTGCAGATGCAGATCCGATAAAGTGCCATAACAGTGCGGTTCATAACAGTTGATAAAGATCACATCTCCCACAGAAGCATGATAGTCCGTCCCGCGATAATGCAGATAACAATCCCCCTCCTCCACCAGCATCAGCAGAAAACTATTGTAATTTTTCCGGTCTACCCTGTATGGGCGATGGCACCAGTATTCTCCCACGGCCACCGGGTAATACAAAAGCCTTTTTTCCTGTGGTTTTGGTGTGGACAGGTAATAGTCCGATCCGGCAAGAACGCCTTCCTGAATACTTTGCATAGGATTCCCTCCTTTTATGAATAGCAGGATTTTATAATTAGATGGCATAATAAAGGAATGTATTTTTATATCTATCTATTATAATAATGGATAAACAGTATTTAAACAATAAAAAAAATGTGAGGTAAGAAAAATGGACTATGCAATTTCTAAGCAAGATAAAGCAATTCTGAGAGAAGAAGCAAGGAAACAAATGGATTTTGCCAACCGGGAATCCAACATTGCCAAGCGGAAGGAATGGTATCTGCACAATGATCTGAAGGGTACCCGGCCTATGATCCATCTGGAGACCTGGACCTTTGCCCAGGAACTGCTGCCCCAGCGCCTGCACTGCACCGGAGATTTTGCCCGGGAGATGGAGACGAAGCTGATCTGTAATTATCTGAATCAGGACCTCTTCGATGATGACCGTGTCACACCAGATTATTTCCCACTGGAATACGATTGTCATTTCAAGCTCTTTAATATCGACGAGAAAGTGGACCATACTCAGGAAAAAAATGGTGGCGAAGGTATTGGCTATCATTTCCAGCCGCAGCTTGAGGATTTGGAAGATGATTTCCACAAGATCCAGAAGAGTGATTTCGGCGTGGACATGGACGCTACCCATGCAAAGCTGGATATTCTGAATGATACTTTCGGCGATATCCTGCCGGTTAAGATGAGCATGGACTGCCTCTATAGCGTGCCGACCCAGATGTTGATCCATCTCATGGGCATGGAGAATCTGATCTTTGCCATGACCGACTATCCGGAACTGTTCCTGGATATGATGAACCGTATTGCAGATGATACCCTGGATTATTATAAACTGCTGGAGAGCAAAAAACTGATTCTGCCCACCACGGGCGCACAGGCTCTGGGACAGGGCAGCTGGTGTTACACTCACGAACTGCCCGGGGAAGAAGAATTCGCCAAACGTGCTTTCACACCAAAGGATGTGTGGGGATTTATGGACTCTCAGGAGACGGTGGTCATCTCTCCGAAAATGTATGAGGAAATGATCTTCCCATGCTACAAAAAGATTTCCGAGCAATTCGGCCTTCTCTCCTACGGCTGCTGTGAACCCGTAGACCCCATCTGGGATAACTGCATCAGCAAACTGGACAACTTGCGCCGTGTTTCTATCTCTCCCTGGTCCAACGAGGATATCATGGGCGAGCGGCTCCGTGACCGCAAGACTGTGATTTATCACCGCAAGCCGTCCCCAAATATGCTGGGTACCGGCACCGTTTTGGACGAAAATGCAGTTCGGGCCAGCATCGACAAGACACTGGAATGTGCAAAAGGCTGCAAACTGGAGATCACCCAGCGCGATGTGTACACCATCAACCATGACATTCCCAAAGCGCAACGTTATGTAAACCTGATTAAAGAGGAGATTGCAAAACACTGGTGATAAATGATTCTTGTATATCTGCTCCCTTCCATGTAAAATAAGAGTATGCATACAAAGGAGTTCACCAAAGACCATGGAATACTCGGAATACATTTTAAGCACCGCCATACAGGAGGCCCTGAATGCCGGCCTGCCGGTGCCTGTCACCAAAATAGAACCGCATATAAAATACAGCAATGCCCTGACACGTCTTGGCACCTGTACCAAAGACCGTAGGACCGGCAGATACCAGATCACTATTTCCCGGCTGATTCTCGACGATTCTGCTGCGATGAAAAACACTATGATGCACGAATTGATACATACGCTTCCAGGCTGCATGAATCATGGCAAGACCTTTCTGCGCTATGCTCAAATCGTCAATCATCGATATGGCTATTCTGTCTCCCGCACGGCAAATCTATCCGAATGCGCATCCGCAGAATTGCACAAAGAGCAGATTCGCCGGGCAAATTATCATTTTATCTGCCAATGCTGCGGTACCGAGATCTTCCGGCAGCGTAGTTCCAACTTTACCCGCCATCCGGAACGCTACCGCTGCTCAAATTGCGGGAAATCAGAGTGGATTATTGCTGATTAAAAAAATTTTGTAATATTTCCCCAGAAGTTGTATAGTATAGTTACTACATAATTTTTGAGGTAAAATATGAAAAAATCATTTGTTATCATAACGGCTGTTGCAACTACATTTTTGTATACCACTGGTATTGCGGCAGATTCTTCTGTAGCCAAGGCCGGACAGTTGTCCGCACCGGTGTCCTCCTGTCTGGAATATGCACAGGCGGTAGAAGCCGGCAAGACAGCGCAGGTAAGGACAAAGACACTGGCCAGGGATCTGACAGGGCTTCCCGAGACAGAGATTGCTGCCAAAATCGGAGAAATGTGCCGGAAAGATTACCAGCGCAGTGGAATACTGGCCAGTGTCAGTGCAGCGCAGTGCATTCTGGAATCCGGTTACTTATCTACCACGGCGGCCACCGAAGCAAATAACTGCTTCGGTATGAAGGCTGAATTATCGGGAAACACCTGGGCGAACAGCACCTGGGACGGTGCCACTACATTCGAAAAAGAGACCTGGGAGGAATATGACGGGCAGGTTGTCAATATTATGGCAGACTTTCGCAGTTATCCCTGCATCGAAGATTCTATCGCAGATCATGCGGCGTATCTCCTGGGCGCGACCGATGAAGGAGCACAACGCTATGCAGGGCTCAAGGGCGAGACAGATTACGTGACTGCCATCAACATTATCAAAAACGGTGGCTATGCTACAGACAGTGATTATGTGGATAAGATCTGTGATATCATTCAGCGGTATGACCTGACGAAATACGACGTGCCGGAACAAGCCGCCACCGTGACTGACCCTTTATACCGTGTCCGCAAAAGCTGGGAAGATGCTGACAGTCAGCTGGGCGCATTCACATCAACGGAAAATGCCTTTGCCGCCTGCAAAGACGGGTATCATGTATATGATGGAAATGGAAATGAAGTACATAAATAGAAAAATTCCAACCGGACGAACTATTCCGGTTGGAATTTTTTATTGTATTCTCCTATGAAACGAATCCCCGGTCCATGTCTCCCGTAATTCCTTTAGTTTTTATATTTACTTTATGCTTTCCTCAGGGTTCTCAGGATCGGTTCCTGCAGGACAGATCGGATTGCATGGGCCACTCCATGTTCTGTGTTGGTCCTGGTTATGTATTTTGCGACTTTCAGGATCTCCGGCATGGAGTTTCCCATGGCAACGGTGGCCCCAAAAGGCATGGTAAACATGGAATAATCATTCATACTGTCACCCAGTACCATAACCTCATCCATATGGTAGCCCTGTTTTTCAATAAAATATTTTAACGCCGGACCCTTTTGTGCCCGCACATCTGTGATTTCTATATTAAACGGGAATGAAGAGGCTACCGCAAGATCATCAATCCGTTCAAGTTCGCGTCTTATCTCCTCAAGAAATCCTGCATCCCCGGAATTCAGGCTGATCTTATATACCGGTATCTGCAGTGCTTTCAAAGCCTGCACATCCGGAAGCAGCACGAGATTTTTGAGCATATTCTGGTACAATTCACTGTTTATAATTTTCTCATCCGATGCTGTCATATGGAATAATTTCATATCCTGCACAAGACTCGCCTCCACGGCCTCTCGCGTCCCAATACAATGATGATGCTCGTCCGATAAAATATTGGGAACAACATGGTATGAATCCAGGCACGCCAACACCCGCTCCACCGTCTCCCAGGGCATGCCTACTCTCCGCAGCACCCGGTGCTTTCTGTCCCGGATCTCCGCGCCGCTGGCCAGCACATAGTCACAGGGCAGGTCAAATCCCTGCAATGTCTCTTCTACGCTATTTAAATTCCGTCCCGTGGCGATAATAAACCGCATGCCACGATCGATTGCCTGCTTGATTGCATCATAAGTCTCCTGATCCAAAGCATGTTCATCATTCAACAATGTCCCATCCATGTCTGCTGCTATTACTTTTATCATTTTGTTGCCTTTCTTTTTTTGTGTGGTTACAATATTTATCTTCCTATTATAATACGTTACCCCCACAAAAAAGTCCAGCCTGGTGATGTTAATCCTCTGTAAAGGTTTCCTGTGTTTTCCCAATAATTTTTGTGCTATTTTCCCTCGTCTGCCACTTTCTCAGCCTACAAAAGCGGTGCTATCACCTTCACGACCATGCCCAGCACGCACATTCTTTTCTTGTCTTTCCAGATATTTCCCCGGCTCACCTGTCTGCATTCTGCGACTGTCTGTACAAAGTCCTGCTCGATATCGGCTATACAAGCCACGCCATTCAGATAAGTCGCACACTCAAAGTGATGATACAGGCTTCGGTAATCCAGATTAATGGTTCCTACCACAGCCTCCTGGTCATCGCAGACAAATACCTTCGCATGGACAAAGCCCGGTGTGTACTCATATATTTTCACCCCGGAATCCAGCAATGTAGCATAATGTGTTCTGGCCAGTGCGTAAGGAATTTTCTTGTCCGGTATGCCCGGCAGGATGATGGATACGTCCACGCCGCGCTCCGCAGCAAACTTGATCGCCGTCTCCAGTTCCCCATCCAGGATCAAATAGGGTGACATAATATGGACATAATGTTGTGCCCGATTGAGCAAGTCCATATAAACGCGCTCGCCTACCTTATCATTATCCACGGGGCAATCCCCATATGGCAGCACATAGCCAGATGCCTTATGCGCAGTGCCCGTTGGATAATCCAGATAATTCCCATAATCCATATGGGCCTCACTCGCATTCCACATCTGCAAGAACATGAGGGTAAAACTTTTCACCGCTTCCCCTTTCAGCATAACTGCCGTGTCTTTCCAATGACCATATTTGACCGTATGGTTAATGTATTCATCCGCCAGATTCACACCACCATTAAATGCCGTGTGACCATCGATAACCAGAATCTTTCGATGATCACGGTAATTATAATGGGTGGACAAAACAGGCCTGATCGGAGCGAACACCTTGCACTTAATCCCAAGAGCCTGTAACTTCTTCGGATAATTTCCAGGAAGCAGCGCAAGTTCACAGGTACCGTCATACATGACACGCACCTCCACGCCCTGGGCCGCCTTTCGCGCCAGAATATCCAGGATCTGCCCCCACATAAGGCCTTCGTCTATAATAAAGTACTCCAGGAAAATAAAATGCTCTGCCTGTTCCAGTTCCACCAGCATCTTTTGAAACTTTTCTTCTCCCAAAGGAAAATAAGTGACCTCTGTATTTTCATATACAGGAAAACAGCCGCTCCGATGTATGTATTTTACCAGAGATGCCACACCTGGCTGCTCCCCCGACAGCTGCTCCACAGACGGCTGTGACTGCGGAATCATATCCTGCGTCTCCCTCAACAGCCCCTGCATCCGCTTCTTCAAAACCTTATGCCCCAGATCACTCTGGATAAACCAGAACAGCAAAACGCCAAAGACAGGAAACAGCATAACAATGACCAGCCATGTGATTTTCGCTGTGGCATCCAGATCCATATTAATCAGTACAATCACCATAAGCAGGGCAAATGCCATCGTCCCGCCAAAAAACTGCGGCAGGAATGATGCAAACCATTCGAAAATACTGATCTGGATCAGCACCTGTATCAAAAGCAGGATAATCACCAGCCCCAGCCTGCTAAACACCATATGTATCACGTCCTTGCGGCCTTTTTTTAATAAATGCAATTCTCTTTTTTCTGTGTTTTCCATATCCCGCTTCCCATTTGCCTTTCTAGTTCCGCATCCATCGAAAGCCATTACTTCTGCCTTCTATTTCAATAGTATAACATACCAGAAATATTTTCAAACCCTATACACATTACATTCCCGCAAAAATCATTTGGCAAATTCATTGTATAATACTGATTGCTGCCAAATTTCCGTTTCTTTTTGGGCAGCAAAATGGGATTTATACGCTGGCTGCCAAAACCCGTCCTATTTTTTGGACAGCAGAGAAGGAATTATGCGCTGGCTGCCAAAACACTTCCTATTTTTGGGCAGCAAAGAAGGAATTATGCGCTGGCTGCCAAAACACTTCCTATTTTTGGGCAGCAAAGAAGGAATTATACGCTGGCTGCCAAAAAGGCGCCTTCCAGTTTAACCTGAAAGGTGCCTTCTCATCAACCATTATAGTTCCTACTTCGTCAGCACCAGGCTGACCGCTTCCTTCCATCCTGCTTTTTTCTGTTCCCTTGTAGCAGCAGTCATAGATGGTGCAAATTTGGTTCTTTTCATCCTCTGGAAAATATGCTCTCTGTCATAGATCCCAAGTCCGATACCTGCCGCATAGGCAGCTCCGATGCCGGATAATTCCTCGGCATTTGGTATCTGTACCGGAATATTTAAGATATCGCTCTGGAATTCCATAAGGTATTTATTTCTGGTGGGTCCGCCATCTACCCGCAGTTCCAGGATCTCTATTCCTGCATCCCTGCGCATCACATCCACAATGTCTGTGATCTGGTAGGCGATGCAGTCCAGCGCCGCCCTTACCATCTCCGCCTGTCGGGTGGTCCTGGTAATACCGCAGATCACTGCTTTGGCATTGCTGTCCCAGTATGGCGCTCCCAGCCCCGAAAAGGCCGGTACCACGTAGGTGCTGTCGTTGGGATCCGCCTGTCTTGCAAGATCCTCTGTCTCTGCCGCAGAATCGATCAGGTGAAGGTCCTTCTGGATCCAACTGATGACTGCTCCCGTATAGTTGATGTTTCCTTCCAGCACATAATTCACTTTGCCGTCCATGCCCCAGGCCAGGGATGTGACCACACTGTCGCTAAATACCGGCGTCTCCCCCACATTCATCATGACAGAAGATCCTGTCCCATAGGTAGCCTTGATCATGCCCTTTTCCAGACATCCCTGTCCGAAAAGTGCACCATGGGAATCTCCCATGACACCGTGAATCGGCACCGGATGTTCCAGAAATCCTTCGAAATCCGTCTCTCCGTAGTAACCGTTGGAATCCGTTACCTCTGGCAGATTCTTCTTCGGCACGCCGAACAACTGGCATATCTCCTGATCCCAGGCAAGCTTCCTGATGTTGAAAAGCTGTGTCCTGGATGCATTGGAATAGTCCGTTCTGTAGGAATTTCCTTTCGTCAGACGATATACCAGAAAGGAATCCACGGTCCCGTAATGTAATGTTCCCGCGTCGGCCTTTTCCCTTGCACCCTCCACGTTCTCCAGTATCCATGCGATCTTCGCCGCTGAAAAATATGGAGAAAGCTGTAGACCTGTATGTTCTTTTACCATCTCTGCGCCATCCGCGATACGTCCACAGATAGCCTCGCCTCTGGCACACTGCCAGACGATAGCGTTATAGACCGGTTTGCCGTCCTTGTCCCAGGCTAATGCAGTTTCCCGCTGATTGCTGATGCCCACGCCTGCGATATCTTCTTTGTCAATACCAGCCGCTTCCACCACATTTCTTACCACCTGGATGGCATTACCATAGAATTCCTCCGGATCATGCTCTACCCAGCCCTTCTCATTGATGATCTGTTTGTGGGGCAGATCCGCACGACCCAGGAGATCCCCCTGCTCATCAAAGAGCAGTGCCTTTGTTCCCTGTGTGCTTTGATCGATTCCTATGATATATTTCATTTATTTCACCAATTCAGCCGCTTTCTTTGCGATGCCTTCCGCGTTCATTCCATAATAATCAAATACTTCCCGGGAAGTTCCTGTGATCACCGGTGCGTCTGGAAGCGCGATGTTGATCACCTTCTTCGGGCATTCGCTTCCTACTACCTGGCTGACCATGGAACCAAGGCCGCCAAACGGTGCATGCTCTTCCACGGTAATGACAGCCTTGGCGTTGGCCGCTGCCTTTACGATGGCCTCTTTATCCAGAGGCTTCACGCAGTACATATCCACCACCGTCGCGCTGATACCCTGCTCTTTCAGCAATGCAGCCGCGTCCACAGCCGGTTTCACCATCTCACCGCAGGCGATGATGGCTACGTCCGTACCTTCACATACAACCGTTGCCTTGTCCATCTGGAATGGACAGTTTTCTTCACTGTAGATATCTTCCACTGCATTACGTCCCACACGGATATAAGCAGGCTTCTCATCTTTCAATAATGCTTCGATCAGGCATTTGGTCTGGTAGCGGTCGCTTGGGAGGTATACTCTCATGTTTGGGATCGCAGACATTGCCGCGATATCCTGTGCGGAATGATGGCTCATGCCCAGTGCACCGTAGCTGATGCCGCCGCTAATGCCGATGAGGGTAACATTGGTGTTGGAGTAAGCACAGTCAACCTTTGCCTGCTCGTAGCTTCTGGTGGACAAGAAGCAGGCCGGTGATGCTGCGAATGGCTTCTTGCCACATTTTGCAAGGCCCGCGGACACGCCTACCAGATTCTGCTCTGCGATACCCATCTCAACGAACTGCTCCGGGAATGCCTTTGCGAAAGGTGCCAGCGAAGCACTTCCTCTTGAATCACTGCATAACACGACGATATCTTTATCATTTTTTGCCTCTTCCATCAGCACTTCACAGATGGCCTGGCGATTCGGTACTTTATTCATGGAGTAATGCCTCCTTTCTGGCGTCTAAGTCTTTCATGATCTGTGCATATTCTTCTGGGCTTGGCACATGATGATGCCATGCAGCCTTATTTTCCATAACAGAAGAACCACAGCCCTTGATGGTATTTGCGATGATAACGGTTGGTTTTCCCTTACATGTTTTTGCGTCTTCGAATGCCTGGATCATTGCGTCCAGATCATTGCCATCCACGCTTAACACGTTCCATCCAAAGCTTGCCCATCTCTCTTCCTGCACATCCTGAGACATGACGTCTTCCGTACTGCCGGAGATCTGCAGTCTGTTGCGATCAACCACTGCACAGAGATTATCAAGCTTGTAATGTCCGCCTGCCATAGCACCTTCCCATACAGAGCCTTCGGCTAATTCGCCATCGCCCATGACAGTGTAGACACGGTAATCTTTTTTATCCATTTTTCCTGCCATGGCCATGCCCACACATACGGGAAGCCCATGTCCCAGGGAACCGGAGTTCATCTCGATACCCGGCAGTTTATTGTTTGGATGTCCGATATATTTAGAACCAAATTTTGAGAACTGGCTGATGACTTCCTCCATCGGGAAGAATCCTTTCTTTGCCAGCACTGCGTACAATGCCTCTACAGAATGTCCTTTACTCATGACGAAACGGTCACGATCCGGGTCATCCATGTTTTCCGGGCTTGCGTTCATCTGGTCAAAATACAGTGCCACCAGAGTTTCCATCACGCTCATGTCACCGCCGATATGGCCGCCCTTGCCTTCCACGATCATGTCAATGACATCCTTGCGCAGGTCATATGCCATTACTTTAAGATTTTCCATTTTTTCCTCCTCTTTTTTTACCGGTTTATTATCATTCTCCACGAAGGTATGCTTTTACATCCTCTTCGATGGGATCATATAAATCAGGTTTGATGCCGATATATTTACATGCTTCATATAGTACCGGGACAACATCCTTGTGAATACCTACACAGTGGTGAATGTATGGCCCTTCCACGATCTTCGCTTCCAGTCTCTTGATGTTTTCTACTTCTACCCACAGGTAAGTACCCATGCCCTTCGGTCCATCGATGCCCTTTGCATTGCCCAGCAGCAGGGAATATTCTCCGTTGTCGCCATCGAAACGACAGAGGGTCACGTCACCGTGCTTTGCTTCTGCGGTGATTGCGCCCGGATGCTCAAACGCCAGCGGGTAAGTGATCCGCGGTGTCTCTTTCGCTACAGACAATGGCCATGGACCACAGTGCTGCAGGAGTTCTCCGTTGGCGCAGTCCGGATGACGGATCGTCCAGTCTGCGAAGAAGCCTCTCGTCTCGTCCATACCTGCTGCCTCCACCATAAGTGCTGTGATAGCACCGTGGATATCAGTCTCGCAGACTACCGGAATACCCTCTTCATTCAGAAGGGAGTTGGCTGCACATGGCATGATGCCCAGTTCGTTCTGCAGCTGATTCCAGCACTGGATTGCGATAGCCTGACAGCCGTATTTTGTTGCCAGATTCTTCATTGCCACTTTTAACGCCGCCACATTTTCCAGCTCGTTTTCTTTGATCTCGATCTTCATGTTGCTCTTGCAGTATTCTATGACCTTAGCAACTTCTGCGCCTTCTGCCTTGGCCGCTTTTACCTGATCGGTCAGTTCCGGCATAGGGATCGGAGAAAGCTGGATATTGAATTTCTCCAGGAGTTCGCCCTCGTTGCACATGGTGGTCCAGAAATCAAAGGGTCTGGTGGAAATCTGCAGGATGCGCATGTTCTTGAATGTCTTTACCACGTTACAGACTGCCATAAAGTCGCGAAGTCCCCGCTCGAATAGCGGGTCATTCAGTCTGCAGTTGGTCATATAAGTAAATGGAATCTGAAATCTGCGAAGTACCTTTCCGGTAGCAAACAATCCACACTGTGTATCACGCAGGCGGACACCATTCTCGTCTGGTCTCTCATCCAGCGGACCCCAAAGCAGTACCGGAACATTTAATTCCTTCGCCAGTCTCGCACACTCATACTCCGTACCGAAGTTGCAGTGTGGAAGAAACAGTCCGTCGATTTTTTCCTTTTTAAATTTTTCTGCGATCTTGTACATATCCTCGTCCTGATATAGAAGACCCTCTTCGTTAATGTCTGTGATATCTACAAAATCAATGCCCAGCTCTGTCAGCCGGTCTGCGGTCAGTCCCCTGTACTTGATCGCGTCCGGAGCACTAAAGATGCTTCGTCTTGTCGGTGCATAACCCAGTTTAATGTGTGCCATTTCATATCCTCCTCTTTTCTATCTATGCATGGCGGTCCATCCGCCTCTCTCATTATATGATTAATTATAAACGTTTATATAAAACATTCAAGTAAATATCTTGTTTTATCGTTCGATTTGTTTGTTTTTCACGTAATTCAGCATTATTTTTTATTAGTATTGCATATTTTTTATACTAAAAGTCAAAAAGTAAGGCCGCCACACATAAACATTCACAAAACGTTTATATGTGGCGGCCTTACTTTTGTATTCTCTCTATTCTATGGTTTGTACGCTGCCCCGTTCCACGAAGTCTGTGCACACCTGCAGTTTCATTTTCGCCTCATCCGGATTCTCGATGATTTCCAATAGTCTTCTCACTGCAGCTTTCCCCATATCATGCTTATGCACATGCATAGTCGTCAACCCTGGATTTGCAATTGCTCCGAAAGAAATATTATCAAATCCTATAATGGATATATCTTCCGGTATACGCAGCCCCTTTTCTTTTATGGCACGCATAGCGCCCATAGCGATTTCGTCATCATCCGCAAAAAAAGCGGTAGGTATGTTCTCTTCCTTCTCCAGATACTGCTTCACACCCTCGTAAGCCGTCTCCATCTTACAACCCACATTCACAATATAACTTTTATAGACGCTCAGCCCAAGTCTGGACACGGCGCGGCGATAGCCGATCTCACGGTAACGAAACGCCTGAATGCGGAAATCCCCCCGCAGATACCCAATCCGTTCATGTCCATGAGCAGCCAGATATTCCACAGCCTTGCATGCCGAATCCGTATTGCTGATCAGGACCGCATCAAAGGCTATCCTGTCACTCCACCCATCCAGAACCACCAGGGGGCAGGCCGAATGCTCGAACATAGGGAAATCTTCCTCCCCCATCTCTGTCCCCAAAAGAATGATCGCCGAACTGGTATCATTCACAAGTTCGCTTACCTGCTGCCTGTAGTCTCTGTCGTTACAGTCAAGATGTACAAAAACCGTCTCAAAGCCTTTATCCCGTGCCTCTTTCTCCACGCCTTCGATAACAGCGGGGTGGAAATGGCTGTCATCAATGATGTCTCCATTTTTCCTGAATATAACAAATTTTATTTTTGTAATTTTATTCGCTGCCGCATAGCCCATCTCATTGGCCGCTTTCCAAATACGATTGGCAGTCTCCTGATTAACCCCTTTTTTCCGGTTGAGGGCATTGGATACCGTAGCCGGAGAAAAGCCGGTTGCCTCACTGATTTTCCGCACACTTACTTTCATGTTATCGCCCGTCTTTCTGATGATGTTTTACAATGCCTTCCTATATCTGTACTTCCTCTTTCAGTGGGATAGAAGCAGTCGCCCCCGCGCGGGACACTGCGATAGAAGATGCTTTCGCCGCTCTCTTCAGGCCAGTCTCCACAGGCAGTTCTTCCAGCATGGAAGATATAAAGTATCCCGTAAAAGTATCGCCTGCCGCAGTAGTATCCACTACCTCCACCTTGAATATAGGCTGGCTCACACGTTTTTCTCCATCCTGATAGATACAGCCATCCCCGCCCATGGTAAGTACAGCCTTCGCATGTGGATAGATTTCCCTGCATTTATCCAGAATCGCTTCCGGCTCTTTCTCTCCGGTAATCTGCGCGCCCTCAATCTCATTAATAAAGAACAGGGATATTTTCGTCATATCACATTTATCCAGTTTCTCATCAAAGGGGGAAGGGTTCAGCGCGATCTGCATACCCTTTGCATAAGCCTGCTCGATGAGGTAATCCACGTCATTGACCTCATTCTGCAAAAGCAGCATATCTCCCGCCTCAAAATGTGACAGCACCTCATCCATATGCTCTTTCGTCTGAGCCCGGTTCGCACCTCCAAAGAGCAAAATGCAGTTCTGGCCATTCTTATCTACCTGAATGATAGTGTGGCCGCTCTTTCCCGGAATCGTTTTGATAAATTCGGTATTCACTCCGTTTTTCTCACATTCATCTAAAAGCATCCGACCTTCTTCACCGACCATACCTGCATGGTACACAGGGACGCCCGCCTTGGCCAGCGCAATCGACTGATTCATGCCCTTGCCTCCGCAAAAAGTGGCCATATCCCCGGAAGAAAGTGTTTCCCCTGCCACAACCATGTGATCCACGCTGTACACATAGTCGTAATTCAACGAACCATAATTCAATACTTTCATGTTACTCCTCCGATTTTACCCATCCTGCGAGTGCCTAAATATTTATATAAACGATTATACCAGATTTCATCAGAATAACAAGCAGAATTCATATTTCCGAAACGTAGCTTGTCACAAAATCAAAAAAGCCTGAGCGCAATCATTACGCTGAGACTTTTTGACTTTTCCTTATTATTCCTTTTCCTCGAATGGATTCTTCTCTTTCCGCTCCTGGATCTCGAAAAATGGGCGATGATGTCCCACGTAACGATATGCCGGGCGGATGATCTTTCCACAGTTGACCAGTTCCTCCATGCGGTGCGCACACCAGCCGGAAATACGGGAAATGGCGAAAATCGGTGTGTACAGTTCTCTCGGAATATTCAGCATACTGTAAACAAATCCACTGTAAAAGTCCACATTGGCACAGACCGGTTTGAACATCTTACGTTTCTTCATGATCAGATTACCAGCGATGCGTTCCACGGTCTCGTACAGAGCGAACTCCTTCTGGAGCCCCTTCTCCTCAGCCAGGCTGCGCGCGTATCTCTTGAGGATCACCTCTCGTGGATCACTGAGCGTATAGACTGCATGACCCATACCGTAAATCAATCCGGCACGGTCAAATACCTTCTTGTCCAGCATATCGGTCAGATAATCTGCCAGCACGCCCTCGTCCTCCCAGTCAGGACAGTTCTCCATGATATTCGCGAACATATCCTGTACTTTCAGGTTGGCACCGCCATGTTTCGGACCTTTCAGGGAACCGATGGACGCTGCGATAGCGGAATACGTATCGGTGCCTGTCGATGTGACAACGTGTGTGGTGAATGTAGAGTTGTTACCACCGCCGTGCTCTGCATGAAGCACAAGGGCAATATCCAGAACCTTGGCTTCCAGATCTGTGAATTGTCCGTCCTCACGGAGCATGTACAGAATATTCTCGGAGAAAGACAGTTCTTTCTTCGGGCTCTTGATCACCAGGTTGGCATCCTGGCGGAAATGGCGGTAAGAATGATACGAATATACAGCGATCAGCGGCATCTTGGCGATGAGCTGCAAGGACTGGCGCAGCGCATTGGCCGGTGTGATATCGTCCGGCTGCTCATCGTAGGTATACAGTGTAAGGATGCAGCGCTGCATGGCATTCATGATATTTTCATTGGATGCTTTCATGATAACGTCACGGATAAAACGCTGGGACAGCTTCATCATGTCCATGATAATGGTGTTAAACATGTCGAATTGTCTCTGGTCCGGCGAGCGTCCGAACAGCAGCGTATAGATAACCTCTTCAAATCCACGTTTCCTGTTCTCAAAGCTGGCCACCATATCCGCCACATTATATCCCTGGTAATACAGATTGCCTTCGGACGGTATCTTGCGGCCATGCTCCTGTGCAAAGCCCACTACATCCGAGATCTCGGTCAGGCCCGTCAGGACGCCTTTACCGTTGGAGTCACGCAGTCCGCGTTTTACGTCATATTCCACATATAGTTCTGGATCGATATGACCAGACACCAATGTATATTCAATCAATTCCTCGAACTGTCTCTTATAGGTCTTGGCCAGTTCCAGAATCTCTATGCTGTCCAGTTCCGCCTTGTTTTTCAAATCAATTTTATCGCTCATATACTTCCCTCGTTTCTTTCAGTCTTACAGATTGGCTGCAATCGCCTTGATGAAATCCGCACTGTTAAGTACAGTCGCATTAGGAATGCTGGTAATCAGTGCCAGATCCTTGGTCATCTTTCCCTCTTCTATAGTCTGAATGGTTGCTTTTTCCAGTTTGTCAGCAAAGTCCTGCAGCTCCTGCAGACCATCTATTTCACCGCGTTTGCGCAGTGCTCCGCTCCATGCGAAGATAGTCGCCACTGAGTTGGTAGAGGTCTCTTCCCCCGCCAGATGCTTGTAATAGTGACGCTGTACCGTTCCGTGCGCCGCCTCATATTCATAATATCCGTCCGGTGATACCAGCACGGAAGTCATCATAGCCAGTGAACCAAAGGCAGATGAAATCATATCGCTCATAACGTCGCCGTCATAATTCTTGCAGGCCCAGATATAACCGCCCTCAGACTTCATAACACGCGCTACCGCGTCATCGATCAGTGTGTAGAAATAAACGATGCCCGCCTCCTGGAATTTCTCTTTATATTCTGCGTCAAAGATCTCCTGGAAGATGTCTTTGAAGGTATGGTCATATTTTTTGGAAATGGTATCCTTGGTGGCAAACCACAGATCCTGCTTGATGTCCAACGCATAGGCAAAACAGCTGCGTGCGAAGCTCTCGATAGAAGCATCGATATTATGCATACCCTGTGCCACGCCAGGTCCCTTAAAATCAAAAACGGTCTCTTTGATCTGTGTGCCGTCCTCGCCGGTATACACCAGTTCTACCTTGCCTGCGCCCGGTACATCGATCTCAACATTTTTGTACACATCGCCATAAGCATGTCTCGCGATGGTGATCGGCTTCTTCCAGTTCTTTACAACCGGCTCGATGCCCTTTACCACGATAGGTGCCCGAAATACCGTACCGTCCAGGATCGCACGGATGGTTCCATTGGGGCTCTTCCACATTTCTTTCAGATTATACTCCTCTACTCTGGCTGCGTTTGGTGTGATAGTCGCACATTTTACGGCCACACCATATTTCTTCGTCGCATTGGCAGAATCTATGGTTACCTGATCATCTGTCTCATTTCTGTGCTCCAGACCTAGGTCATAATACTCGGTCTTCAAATCGATGTATGGCAATAAGAGATCATCCTTGATCATTTTCCAGAGGATTCTGGTCATCTCATCCCCATCCATCTCTACCAACGGTGTCGTCATCTGAATCTTACTCATTTTAATTTCCTCCTATGCTTGTCCATATCCCTGTTTCTGTAAATTTTCAACTACATGAATAATATGTTCATTGGCCAGTTTTTCTGCCTTATCTGCATCCCGGTGTTTCATGGCCTCCAGAATCTCTTTATGTTCCTGTACGGATCTGACTGCCCGGTCCCTGGTTGCCACGGATGAGCTTCGGGCATTCTGCACATATCGATGAAAATCGATCATCATATGCTCCAGCATCCGGGAATGTGCTGCCTTGTAAACGATGGTGTGGAATTCCCCGTCCAGCTTGACCACCTGGTCGGACTTGGACTTGTTCAGATTAAATTCCGACAAAAGGACGATCTCTTCCAGTTCATTCAACTGTTCCTCTGTAATGTGTTCCGTAGCCCAGCGGGCTGACAGACCCTCCAGATAAGACCGAATCGTATAAATATCCTTTACATCTTTTTCGGAAATGCCGATCACATGGGCTCCCCTGTTGGGGATAATCTCCACCAGACCTTCCAGCTCCAGCTGCCGCAGTGCTTCCCGCACCGGGGTGCGGCTCACACCCAGCTCTTCCGCCAGTGTGTTCTCCCGAAGATCCATGCCCTGTCTGTATTTGCCGGAAAGGATGCCGTCTCGTATTTGATGAAAGACCCTGCCCCGCAAAGTCAATTCCTGACGCTCCTCCATTCCAAACCTCCTTAAGTATACTTTTGTATAATTGTATACAATTATGCATTCTTTGTCAACACAATTTTCTCTCCTAATTATTTTATAAATCTCTTAAGTTACTTATCACTGGTATGGGACCGTGCTTTCCAACAATCAGTTCTTACTTCTCTGCTGACAATACGGGCTCATGTAACTTTCCACCTGCCAGCCCGTACTTTTTCGCTTGCTTTACAGTCCCACAGCAACTTTCCCCTTGCCAGCCCGTACTTTTTCGCTTGCTTTACGGTCCCACAGCAAGTTTCCGCCTACCAGCCCGTACTTTTTCGCTTTCCTTACGGTCACATAGCAAGTTTCCGCCTACCAGCCCATACTCTATCGCTTGCCTTACGGTCCCACAGCAACTTTCCGCCTTCCACCCCGTACTTTTTCGCTTTCCTTACGGTCTCATAGCAAGTTTCCGCCTTCCAGCCCGTACTTTTTCGCTTTCCTTACGGTCTCATAGCAAGTTTCCGCCCTCCAGCCCGTACTCTATCGCTTGCTTTACGGTCCCACAGCAACTTTCCGCCTTCCAGCCCGTACTCTATCGCTTGCTTTACGGTCCCATAACAAGTTTCTGCCTACCAGCCCGTACTCTTTCGCTTGCTTTACGGTCCCACAGCAACTTTCCGCCTTCCAGCCCGTACTTTTTCGCTTGCTTTACGGTCTCACAGCAAGTTTCCGCCTTCCAGCCCGTACTTCTCCGCTTTTCTTACGGTCTTATAGCAAGTTTCTGCCTACCAGCCCGTACTTTTTCGCCTTCCTTACGGTCTCATAGCAAGTTTCCGCCTATCAGCCCATACTTCTCCGTTTTCCTTACAGACTCAACAATATTTTCCCCATTCTCGCGCCAGCATCGCCTGGCATCGCAGCCTTCTTTGCGCAGAGAAAGCGTCAGTGAGCCTGAAAATCCAGCGCTTACGCAGACTTAGAGACGAGGGCTCTCCCGAGTCTCTTAGTCGAAGTTAGCGATTAGTTGAAGGGGAACGTAGCGCTGCGAAAAGAAGGCTGCGATGCCAGGCAATGCGTCCCCACCCCACCACCCCACCCCTCTCATTTCCATAACACAAAAAAGAAGACACCACCTGCGTGATATCTCCCTCGATCATAACCTTTACCCTCATACTATTTCCGGAACTTAGCCCCATCCTCTTCCACCAGCCTGGTAGTCTCCTCAGACGGATTGGAAATCACTGCAGACGCAATAATCTCGCAAGGCGGATTCTGCTGTACACTCTCCACAGCAGCCGAAACAGCCGAAACCTCACCGCTCAAGAACACGGTAACATGACCGCCACATTTATAATTCCAGGTCTGAAAACCCACGTCAGAAGCCTTCAGCATCTGGTCAACCACCAGCACTGCAGAGGCACTGCCCAAAACTTCAACTAATCCAAAAGCACCATATCTCATCTATTCATACCTTCCTTTGGCTGTTATTTTTTGATGGTCATTTCCATGGCCAGATCTGTACCCTCGGTCGGTGCTGCAATAACCGTACTATGTACCAATTT
>JAQUWF010000016.1 GCA_028692975.1 Lachnospiraceae bacterium | reverse complement strand
AAGATGCATCCCTGCATCGAAAGCTATGGCATCGTGGTATCCGCACTGACGGAACTGAGCCACATGGACTACTGTCTGGACGAGGAGCATATGCTGTGGTTTAGTCTACTTTTCTTTTAGAAATCATATATTATTCAGAGTGCTTATTCCGGGTTGCTTATGCATAATAATTTTAATTTTCAGGACGCCAACTGTTTCTTGTACGGAAATCGTTCTCTTTATATTGAAAATTACCGGCACATTCTTCAGTACAGAGAGGATCATATCCATATTGCCATGAAAAGAGGCTGGTTGGAAATCGTAGGGGCAAAACTTCAGATATTGCAGTATACGGGAGAGGATATGCAGATTACCGGGATGATTCAGGCCATTTACTTTCATAACTGACGGAGGTGGAGAAAACTGAGCCGTTTGCAGCAGGTTGTTTGTGGTTACTATAAGATACAGTTCGAGGCTGAATGCACCGAACGATTTCTGAACATGTGCCACCATCACCGGCTGGATCTGTGGGCCTTCCACTGTGAAAAGAAAAGTGGCAGCCTTTGTGTGAGCAGGCGTGATCTTGGAAAAATCAGGGAACTAATGGAAAAAGCACAGATGCATGTGACGGATGAGACTGCCCATGGACTGCCCCATGCCCTGCGGCGCGTGTGTACTTACAAACTGATCCTGCCAGGCCTTTTTCTCTGTCTTTTGATCCTGTTCGCCCTGTCACGGATCGTCTGGAGCATCCATATCGTGGGAAACAGCCAGACCAGCACCCAGAGTATTCTCACCTTTCTGGAGCAGGAGATGACTATCACCCACGGCATGGCAAAAAGCGGGATCCAATGCGATAAAATAGCCTCCGGTATCCGCTTTCATTTTCCACAGGTCATCTGGGTATCCGCCAAAGTAAAAGGCACCCAGCTTTTGATCGAGCTGCAGGAGAATCAGCTGCAGGCGGAGGAGGAAGAAACGGCAGAACCGCCCAGCATGGACATCTGTGCCTCCAGAGACGGTGTGGTCACGGATATTTTTGTGCGTTCCGGTACGCCAGAGGTTACGGTAGGGCAGGCCTGCCAGAAGGGGGATGTGCTGATCTCCGGCAGCGTTCCCATCTACAATGATGGCCAGGAGGTGGTCCGTACAAAGCAGGTGGTGCCTGACGGGGATGTCTACCTGAAGACCTCTTACAGTTATTATGAATCTTTCCCTCTGCAGTATCAGAAACAGGTGTATACAGGAGTGAAAAAAGATGCCTTCTTTATTCAAATCGGTCCCTATCGATTTGAATCCGCCCATTCAAAAGGGAAGAAGGAAACACTTAATCAAAGCGTCATAACCAGCCAGCTACGGATCACAGAATACTTTCTGCTGCCTGTATACTGGGGTAATATACAGCGGGAATACTATGAAATACAGCATCTGCGTTATACGGATGAGGATGCCAAAGAAAAGACATATGGGAACCTGATTGCCTTTTTGGAAAAATTAATGGAAAAGGGGGTTCAAATATGTGAAAATAATGTTAGAATAGAACTACATGATGACCAATGCATCGCATCGGGAAAAATACAGGTCATCGAGAAAGCAGGTACAAAATCTTCATGAGTAACATTATCGAGAACAGTATAGAGATTCCATCTGAACACGAACGAAATATCTTTGGACAGTTTGATGAGCACATCAAAAAAATAGAACGTAATCTCAATGTGACACTGGTGACCAGAGATGGCTCCTTGAAAATCCTGGGAGCAGAAAATAATACCAAAAAAGCAAAGGCATTGTTTGAGCAGCTGCTGGAATTATCCAGGCGCGGCAATGTGATCAATGCCCAGAATATTGATTATGCACTGGCTCTGTCCGTGGACGAAAAAGAGTCAGCTATCGTAGAAATCGACAAAGACTGTATCTGTCACACCATCAACGGCCGTCCCATCAAGCCAAAGACTTTGGGACAGAAGCAGTATGTGGACCAGATACGAAAGAAAATGATTGTCTTCGGCGTCGGCCCTGCCGGTACAGGAAAGACCTATCTTGCCATGGCTATGGCGATTAAGGCTTTCCGCAATGACGAGGTGAGCCGTATCATCCTTACGAGACCAGCCATTGAAGCCGGGGAAAAACTGGGTTTTCTTCCGGGTGATCTCCAGAGTAAGGTAGACCCTTATCTGAGGCCTCTGTATGATGCCCTCTATCAGATCATGGGAGCGGAGACCTTTATGAAAAACATGGAAAAAGGACTCATAGAAGTAGCTCCGCTGGCCTACATGCGTGGACGTACTCTGGATAATGCCTTTATTATTCTGGATGAGGCACAGAACACCACACCGGCCCAGATGAAAATGTTCCTGACTCGTATCGGTTTTGGCTCCAAAGTCATTGTGACCGGAGATTTGACCCAGAAGGATTTGCCCAGCGGCGCACGCTCCGGCCTGGATGTGGCCATGCATGTGCTGCGGAAAGTGGACGATCTTGCCTTCTGTGAGCTGACCAGCAAAGACGTAGTGCGTCATCCGCTGGTGCAGAAAATCGTACAGGCTTATGACGCTTATGAAAAGCAGACGGTACGTCCTGCAAAAAGCAGGCGGGGAAAGGAAAGCAGATGACCATTCATTTAGATTCCGAACTGGAAGATATCCAGTTACAAGAAGCATTACCCTTTGATTATGAAGCTGTAGCAGTTCAGGTGGTAGAACAGATCCTTGATCAGGAAGGCTGTCCTTACGAAGCTACCGTGGATATTCTGCTGACCACAGAAGAAGCCATCCGTGAGATCAACCGGGACCAGCGTGATATAGACAAGGCAACAGATGTCTTATCTTTTCCTATGGTTTCTTATGAAGCACCCTCTGATTTTTCCATACTGGAGGATGCAGATGGTTGCTTTGACCCTGACACAGGGGAATTGCTGCTGGGAGATATCATTCTGTCCGTTCCAAGGATCCTGGAGCAGGCTGCAGGGTATCAGCACAGCCGCAAACGTGAATATGCCTTTCTGATTGCACATAGCATGCTGCATCTGCTTGGCTACGACCATATGGAGCCTCAGGAAGCCAAAGAGATGGAACGTAGACAGGAACAGGCTTTACAGACATTGCATATTACCCGGGAAGAGGAGACATAACATGAAAAAGATGAGATTATTTGTAACACTTACCCTACTGGGCCTTGGCCTGATCGGCTGTGGGAAAAAGAAAGCGGAGGAAGCCGTGGTTACAGAAACGCCGACTCCTACAGTTACAGAGACCGCCACGCCTACACCGGAGCCAACGGCTATAACGCCTGAGGTACCGCTGGAAGAACAGATACCGGACGGCAAGGTGAAGAGTTATCTTACCGGTGAATACGTATCCCCGGAGATTGGTCTGCGCAGGCCCATAGCAGTCAGCATTAACAATGTGAAGGATGCGATTCCTTCTTCCAGCCTTTCTAAGGCCGGTGTGATCTACGAAGCACCTGTTGAGGGAGAACTGACCCGTCTCATGCCTATTTTTGAAGATTATGACGGACTGGAAAAGATTGGTTCCGTGAGGAGCTGCCGTGATTATTTTCTGTCATATGCAGGGGCTTTTGATGCTATTTACGTGCACTACGGACAATGCGCCTATGCTTTATCCTACTTTGACCTTCCACAGGTCAATAATATCAATGGACTTGGCTGGTATGGAGATCAGGTCTTCTACCGCACCTCAGACCGTAAGTCTCCGCACAATGCCTACACCAGTGCAGAGGGTATCCAGAAAGGTATCGAGACCAAGGAATTTTCCCAGGAATACGCGGCAGATTACACACCGCAGTTTAAATTTGCATGGGTCGGAAATACGGTGAATCTGGACAAGGGAACAGATGCCGCCTATGTGGAAGTAGGTTATCCATACAACAAGCCATGGTTTGTGTACAATGAGCAGGAGGGGCTGTACTATCGCTACGAATACGGTTCTGAACAGATGGATGACGTATTCAATGTTCAGCTCAGCTGCAAGAATATTATCATGGAATATGTGAACTGGTCTCCCTACGAGTCAACCCAGTATCTGAATATCGATACGACTTCCGGGGGTGCTGGCAAATATATCACCAACGGAAAAGCCATCGATATTACCTGGACCCGTGATGACCTCTTTGGACCAGCAAGATACTACGATGCGGACGGCAATGAGATTACGCTTAATACAGGTGTTACCTGGGTTTGTGATGTACAAAACGACCGTGTGGCAGATGTGCGCATAGGTGCTTCCCAGGAGACTGCCGTGGCTGAACCAGCAAGAGAAAATGCAGGTGCACCGGATAACTCAGACGAAATTGCAGCACAGTCACAGCCTTACCTTTCCAAAGAGACATTGAGTCTGGTGGGAAGCGGCGACTGAGAATAAATTGGAGAAATACGAACAGTGGACTATAGAGATAAAATAAAAGATAAAAAGAGAATTGTAATCAAGATCGGTTCGTCTTCCCTGACTCATGCGGAGACAGGAAGACTGAACCTGACCAAATTAGAGATACTGGTCCGGGAGATCAGTGATCTGTGCAACCAGGGCAAAGAAGTTGTCCTGGTTTCTTCTGGTGCCATCGCTGTGGGGAGAAAGACCATCGGCCTGAACCACAAGCCGGATTCCGTATCACAGAAACAGGCCTGCGCCGCCATCGGACAGGCCAAGCTCATGATGATCTACCAGAAACTTTTCGCGGAGTACAATCAGGTAGCGGGTCAGGTACTTATGACCAAAAATACCATGATTGATAATCTGAACCGAAAAAATGCGGAGAATACCTTTCATGAACTGCTGGCTATGGGCGTGATCCCCATTGTAAATGAAAACGATACGATTTCCACCTACGAGATTGAATTCGGTGATAATGATACCCTGTCTGCCGTGGTTGCGGCACTGATCGGCGCGGATCTTCTGATCCTGCTCTCAGATATTGACGGACTGTTCACCGATGACCCACACAGAAATCCAAAGGCTGAGTTCATCGATGTGGTGGAGCAGCTGGATGATGATCTGCTGGCCATGGCCAAGGGGACCACTGGCAGTTCCGTGGGAACCGGCGGCATGTCCACCAAACTGACGGCGGCGGAGATTGCCACCAGTGCAGGTGCCGACATGGTCATCGCAAATGGAGCAGATTTTCACGTGATTCATAAGATCATGCAGGGACGAAAACATGGGACGCTGTTTTTGGCAGACCCCAAAGAAGAATTTTATTTAATTGATTATCTGGAAAAGATATAAGGAGACATTATGAATCAGGAAAGCATCGACCGTATCAATGAACTGGCAAGAAAATCTAAATCCCAGGGCCTGAATGCGGCAGAAAAAGAAGAACAGCAGAAACTGCGCAAAGAATATATCGCCTCAATCTGCATGAATCTGCGCACGCAGCTGGACAACATCGACATGCAGGAAACAGATGGTTCCATCGTGAACCTGGGTGAAAAATATGGAAACAAAAGCAAGCATTAGAAAACAGGTTTTTGCTTCGCGCAGGGCAGTCACGGATGAGGAAGTCCGGGAAAAGTCCGAAGCAATCATAGAAAAACTGCTTATGCAGCCATCTTTTCAAAAGGCTGACTGCATATTTGCATACATGGATTTTAATCACGAGGTCATGACCAGATCCATGATAGAACGGTGCTGGGCCATGGGCAAGCGCGTGGCTGTACCAAGAACAGCCGGAGATACTATGGATTTTTATGAGATCCGTGATTTTTCTACCATAGCACCGGGCACTTTTGGTGTGCCGGAGCCGCAGAATCAGGATATCTGTAACGTAGCCGATGCGCTGCTTCTTGTTCCTGGTGTGGGTTTTGACAAAAAACGCCACCGTGTAGGGTATGGCAAAGGCTTCTATGACCGCTATCAGTCTCATCATCCCCATCATCCCACCATTGCCATCGCTTTTGATTTTCAGGTTTTTGACCAGGTGCCTTTTGACACACTGGACGTGACGCCTCAGTGTCTTATAACCGAAACAGCCATCTACACGGACAGGTAATTATTCCTGTCCGTGTTCTAAGTAGCGCATTTTTTGCATATAATGAATGCAAAATGAAACAGGAGGTACGTTATGATTACCCTTGAAAAATGCTTTACTTACGATGAACTTTTCGGGCTTATGAAAGACCTGTCAGAAGAATACAAAGAATTCGTACTGTGCAGAATCATCGGACAGACTCATGATGACCGGCTCATCCCCATGCTGCGTGTAGGGGTTGGAACGCCGGCTCTTTTATGCAGTGCTGGCATGCACGGCCGTGAGAATGTCAATCCCATCATTATGCTGAAAATCGTGGAAGAGTATTGCAGCGCTTACCGGCATAAAGAATTCATCCAGCAATGCAGCGTCTACGATCTTTTAAATCAATTTTCCATCTGCTTTATTCCGGTGGTGAATCCGGATGGATACGAGATCGCACAGAGAGGATTTGATGTGATACATAATCCGATCCTGCGGCAGATGTGTAAGATGAAAAACATTACCCATGAGAATTGGAAGTACAACGCACGGGGCGTGGATATTAACCGAAACTTCCCAAGCAAGACGTATATCCAGCAGCAGTTTTACGAATATCCGGGGAGTGAGAATGAGACTCAGGCACTCATGAGGCTTTTCCAGGACTATGATTCCATGGGCTACGTGGATTTTCATTCCAGGGGAAAGATAATCTACTATTACCGACAGTGCATGTCATCCCTGTACAACCAGCGCAGCCACCGGCTGGCCAAATATCTGCAGAAACTGTCCCGTTACAATCTGGGCACGAAGGACGAAGAACTGATGTCCAACATGAGCGGCGGCCATTCCGTCCATTATTATTCAGAACTGACCGGCAAGCCTGCGCTGACCATCGAGACTGTGGAAGATGACGCCACCTTTCCCCTGGACGAAAAATACCAGAAGGAAGCATACGAAGAGATACGCACCATACCCATCGGAATTTTAGAAATGGCTTGAAAGAACCCCGGCGGATTGGTATAATTGCAGAGAATATGAATCGTAACTAAAAGGAGTACTTATGAATATACCAAATACAGAACCAGAAAGACAGTTGTTCTTTATCCAGCAGGCGAAGGAACACGTTGGTGAAATACAAAAGAAACTGGGCCGGCCGCTGACTTTTTGCGTCAACACTTTCGGTTGTCAGATGAACGCCAGGGACTCGGAGAAATTAGTGGGTATCCTGGAGCAGATCGGCTATGTAGAGCAGGAGAGCGAGGAGGCGGACTTTGTCATCTACAACACCTGTACCGTCCGGGAAAACGCCAATCTGCGCGTCTACGGAAGACTGGGCTATCTGCACAGCCTGAAAAAGAAAAATCCACACATGATGATCGCCCTGTGCGGCTGCATGATGCAGGAAGAGCATGTGGTGGCAAAATTAAAGAAGAGTTATTCCTTTGTGGATCTGATCTTCGGTACCCACAACATTTACAAATTCCCGGAACTGCTCATGAATCGTTTTGATTCTAAGGGAATGATCGTAGATATCTGGAAGGATACGGATAAGATTGTAGAGAATCTTCCCAGTGAACGGAAATATTCCTTCAAATCCGGCGTGAATATCATGTTTGGGTGCAATAACTTCTGCAGCTATTGTATCGTGCCTTATGTGCGCGGCCGGGAGCGCAGCAGACAGCCGGAGCATATTATTGCGGAGATCAAACGGCTGGTGGCAGACGGTGTGGCAGAAGTCATGCTGTTGGGTCAGAATGTGAATTCTTATGGGAAGAATCTGGAGGAGCCGGTCACCTTTGCCCAGTTATTGGAACAGATTGAAGGAATCGAAGGACTGGAGCGGATCCGCTTTATGACCTCCCATCCAAAGGATTTGTCCGATGAACTGATTGCAGTCATGAAAAGCAGCAAAAAAATCTGCAGTCATATGCATCTGCCGGTTCAGTCAGGCAGCTCCCGGATCTTAAAGATCATGAACCGCCACTATACCAGAGAACATTATCTGGAGGTGGTGGCAAAGTTGCGTCAGGCGATCCCGGACATATCGTTAACCACCGATATCATCGTGGGCTTCCCAGGTGAGACGGAAGAGGACTTCCTGGATACCTTAAGTCTGGTAAGAGAAGTAGGCTTTGACAGTGCCTTTACCTTTATCTATTCCAAGCGGACCGGCACACCGGCTGCGGCTATGGAGGATCAGGTGCCGGAAGATATCGTCAAAGATCGATTTGATCGCCTGCTGGCTACGGTACAGGAAGTGGCACATGAGAAGAGTGCCCGCTTTACAGAAACCACCCAGGAGGTTCTTGTAGAAGATTATAACAAGGAAAAAGACCTGCTTACAGGTCGCATGGGCAACAACATATTAGTACATTTCCCAGGGGATGCCTCACAGATCGGTACCATCGTGCCGGTGTATTTAAAAGAGTGCAAGGGCTTCTATTATCTGGGTGAAATGACAAGATAGGAAGGTAATAACTGTGGCTTTATCACCAATGATGCAGGAATACGTAAAAACAAAAGAAACCTATAAGGATTGCATTTTATTTTACCGGCTGGGTGATTTCTATGAGATGTTTTTTGATGATGCCCTCCTGGCATCCAAAGAACTGGAAATCACACTGACCGGAAAGGACTGCGGGCTGGAAGAGAGGGCTCCCATGTGCGGCATCCCTTATCACGCGGCGGAGGGCTACATCAACCGCCTGATCGAAAAGGGGCATAAGGTTGCTATCTGTGAGCAGGTCAGCGACCCCAAAGCCAGCAAGGGCCTGGTAGAACGGGAAGTTATCCGTGTCGTTACCCCGGGAACCAACATGAATGTGCAGGGCATGGACGAGGGAAAGCATAATTATCTCATGTCCATCGTCTGCATGGAAGATCATTACGGCATCGCGGTCTCTGATGTCACCACAGGCACCTGTCTGGTTACCGAGGTGGATAAGGAACGGAAGCTGCTGGATGAGATCAACAAATTTGCGCCTGCCGAGATCGTATGCAATGAGTCATTTTGTGTCAGCGGCATAGATCTGGAGGATCTGCGGGGCCGTCAGGGCATTATGATCTATACGCTGGACAGCTGGTATTTTGACGATGATCTGTGCGAGCGCACGCTGCAGGATCATTTCCACGTGAACAATCTGGCTGGACTTGGACTGGATGATTACAATACCGGGGCGATTGCTGCCGGAGCCATGTTCCAGTATCTCTTTGAGACCCAGAAGACTGACCTGTCCCACATGATGACCATCACGCCCTATGAGACGGACTGTTATATGATATTAGACAGTTCTACCAGGCGTAATCTGGAACTGGTGGAGACACTGCGGGAAAAGCAGAAGCGCGGTTCACTGCTGTGGGTGCTGGACAAGACCAAAACAGCTATGGGTGCCAGAATGCTGCGCAGCTTCGTGGAACAGCCCCTCATCGACGAGGAACGGATCAATGAACGTCTTGACTCCATCACTGCCATGAACAGCAATGAGATTTCCCGGGAAGAACTGCGGGAATATCTGAATCCAGTCTATGATCTGGAACGTCTGGTGAGCCGTATCAGTTACTGCTCGGCCAATCCAAGAGATCTGACTGCACTGAAATCCTCCCTCGAAATGCTGCCTCATATCCGCAATCTGCTCAAAGATTTTGACTGCAGTTTCCTGCAGGATATTTACGAACATATGGACACGCTGGAGGATATTTACAGCCTGATTGCATCCGCTATCGTGGAGGATCCGCCGCTGGCTATGAAAGAGGGCGGTATCATCAAAGAAGGATTTTCCCCGGATGTGGATAATTACCGCAATGCCAAGTCGGAAGGAAAGACATGGCTGGCGCAGCTGGAGGCAGAGGAACGGGATAAGACAGGTATCCGTTCCATGAAAATAAAGTACAACAAAGTATTCGGCTACTATCTGGAGGTGACAAACACCTTTAAAGACAAGGTGCCGGATTATTATACCCGCAAGCAGACCCTTGCCAATGCAGAGCGCTATATCACCCCGCGTCTTAAGGAACTGGAAGATATCATTCTGGGCGCGGAGGACAAGCTCTACGCCCTGGAATATCAGCTGTTTTCCCAGGTGCGAGACCAGATTGGACAAGAAATAGGAAGGATCCAGCAGACGGCAAAGGATGTGGCTCTGGTGGACGCATTGGCTTCCCTTTCCCAGGTGGCCCAGCGCAATCACTTCGTCCGGCCAGTGATCAACACAAAGGGCATCATCAAGATAAAAGACGGACGTCATCCTGTTGTGGAAAAAATGATCGTCAATGACATGTTCATTGCAAATGACACCTATCTGGACAACAACAGCAAACGGGTCTCTGTTATCACCGGACCGAATATGGCCGGTAAATCCACCTACATGCGCCAGAGTGCCCTGATTGTTTTGATGGCACAGATTGGCTCCTTTGTCCCGGCGGCAGAAGCCACCATCGGTATCGTGGACCGGATTTTTACCAGAGTCGGTGCTTCCGATGACCTGGCCAGCGGACAGAGTACCTTTATGGTGGAAATGACGGAGGTGGCTAATATTCTTCGGAATGCCACTGCAAAGAGCCTGCTGATCTTAGACGAGATCGGCCGCGGCACCAGTACCTTTGACGGACTGAGCATTGCCTGGGCAGTTATCGAATACATTTCCAACAAAAACATCATCGGTGCAAAGACACTCTTTGCCACCCATTACCACGAACTGACGGAATTAGAGGGGAAAATCCCCGGTGTAAATAATTACTGTATCGCAGTCAAAGAAAAGGGCGATGATATTGTATTCTTAAGAAAAATCGTTCAGGGCGGCGCCGATAAGAGCTACGGTATTCAGGTGGCCAAGCTTGCAGGAGTGCCGGAAGCGGTAATCACCAGAGCCAAAGAGCTGGTCAATGAACTGAGCGACGCCGATATCACGGCGGCAGTGAAGGATCTTACGGCTCCAAAGCCAAAAGCAAAGCCGGTGCGCTACGATCAGGTGGATCTGGCACAGATGTCCCTTTTTGATACGGTTCAGGATGACGATATCATCAAGGAACTCTCCGAGATCGATGTGTCGAATCTGACGCCGCTTGACGCCTTGAATATTATCTATAAATTGCAGAACAAGATAAAGAATCGGTGGTAAATATGAGTACGATAGCAGTCTTAGATCAAAATACAATCGATAAAATCGCAGCGGGCGAGGTCGTGGACCGGCCAGCCTCTGTGGTAAAAGAACTGGTGGAAAATGCCATTGATGCAGGTGCATCTGCTGTCACCGTAGAGATACGTGACGGCGGCATTTCCTTCCTGCGTATCACGGACAATGGCCGGGGGATTGAGAAAAATCAGGTTCCTCTGGCTTTTCTTCGTCATGCCACCAGCAAGATCCAGAAGGTGGAGGACCTTACGTCCCTTTCATCTCTTGGATTCCGGGGTGAGGCTCTTTCCAGCATCGCCGCGGTAAGCCAGGTAGAGCTGGTGACCAAGACGGCGGACCAGATTACCGGCGCCCGCTATATTATTGAGGGCGGTGTGGAGAAAAGCCTGGAAGAGATTGGTGCACCAAACGGCACTACCTTCCTGGTGCGCAATCTTTTTTATAACACACCGGCAAGAGCCAAATTCTTAAAGACTCCCGCTACGGAGGGCGGCTATATCAGCAGTTATCTGGAGCAGCTTGCACTTTCTAATCCAGATGTTTCTTTTACCTTTAAGGCGAATAACAGCATCCGTCTGACCACCTCCGGCAACGGCAATCTAAAGGATGCCATTTACGCCATTTATGGAAGGGATATTTCCAGAGAACTGGAAGAAATCGAATACGAAGAAAATGGCCTGAAGATATGGGGCTATACGGCGAAGCCTGTGGTATCCAGAGGCAACCGCAATTATGAGAATTATTATGTGAATGGCCGTTATATTAAAAGCAAGATCCTGGCAAAAGCCATCGAGGATGCGTATAAGCCATTTATGATGCAGCACAAATATCCGTTTACTGCTTTTCAGATTCAGATGGACGGATCTGTGGTGGATGTAAATGTACACCCAACCAAGATGGAGGTACGCTTCAGCGATCAGGAATTTATTTACAGGGCCGTTTTTGCGGCCATTACGGAAGCACTGCGCCAGAAGGAGCTGATTCCAAAGGTCTCTGTCTCCAAAGAGGAAAAGCCGGCGGCAAGACAGACTGTATCCAGACCGGTTCCGGAACCCTTCGAGACGAAACGCAGGGAATTTCTGCGGGAAGACGCTGCACCTTATATGGTAAACGGGACTGGGGCTGCTCCTGTGGTGGAGCCTGCGCAGGCACATAAGATGATTCCTCAGGGGACACATGATCCGGTAGCAGCGAGGATCCATGAGCCAAAGTCAGATACCATACAACAGCCACTATCAGGTCCAATACCAGATTCCATGCCGAATGTTCCAGAAAAACCTGTACAGGAAGAATTATTCGCACCGAATCTGCTGACGGAGGAAGCGAGAAAGCAGCACCGCCTTATAGGACAGGTCTTCGAGACCTACTGGCTGGTGGAATTTGACGAGAAATTATTTATTATCGATCAGCATGCGGCACATGAGAAGGTCCTGTATGAGCGGACCATGAAAGACTATAAGACGAAGCAGATCACCTCCCAGATGCTCTGCCCGCCCCTGATCGTCAGCCTGAATCTGGAGGAAGAGACTACGCTAAAGACCCATATGGATGTGTTTCTGGAACTGGGTTTTGAGGTGGAAGGCTTCGGCGGCAGGGAATACAACATCCGCGCCGTTCCCCACAATCTTTACGGGTTAAATTCCAAAGACCTTTTTGTGGAGCTTTTAGACTCCATCAGTCAGGAGAGTACCGGACAGCCTCTGGATATGATCACGGCCAAGGTGGCCTTCATGTCCTGCAAGGCGGCGGTCAAGGGGAATCATATCATGTCGGCACGGGAAGCGGATGCGCTCATAGACGAGCTGCTCACCCTGGACAATCCTTACCATTGCCCTCATGGCAGACCGACTATTATTTCCATGAGCAAATATGAAATGGAAAAGAAATTCAAACGAATCGTATAAGAGGTGGAAATGAAAAAACAACTGGTGGTATTAACCGGTCCCACGGCGGTGGGAAAAACAAAATTATCCATACTGCTGGCGAAAGCTATAGACGGGGAGATCATTTCCGCAGATTCTATGCAGGTATACAAGTATATGGACATAGGATCGGCAAAGATCATGCCTGAAGAGATGGAGGGTGTGCCCCACCATCTGGTGGATGTGCTGGATCCGGCGGAGGAATTTAATGTGGTGCGTTTCCAGGCCATGGCAAAACAGGCCATGGAGGGCATCTATAGCCGCGGTCATATCCCCATTCTGGTAGGTGGCACAGGCTTTTATATTCAGGCCATCACCCAGGATATTGATTTTGCCGAAACCCAGGTGGACGAAACGTACCGCAGGGAACTGGAGCAGACGGCCAGTCAGAAAGGCGCCGCATATCTCCATGACCTGCTAGCACTGATCGATCCGGACAGTGCAAAAGAAATCCATGCCAATAACGTGAAACGGGTGATCCGTGCTCTGGAATATTATCATGAGACGGGACAGCCTATTTCAAAACACAATGAGACCCAGCGTAGCAAAGCATCCCCCTATGACCTCACCTACTTTGTCTTAAACGATAAGCGGGAGTTTCTGTATGAGCGGATCAACCAGCGCATCGACGAGATGCTCTCCGCCGGACTGGTGGAGGAAGTGGGAGCCTTAAAGGTGCGTGGCTGTACCAGAGATATGGTCTCCATGCAGGGACTTGGCTATAAAGAAATACTGGATTATCTGGATGGCGTTTATACGCTTGACGAGGCCGTGGACATTTTGAAGCGGGATACGAGGCATTTTGCCAAACGGCAGCTGACCTGGTTTCGCCGGGAAAAGCAGGTGATCTGGGTAAATAAAGACGAATTCGATTATGACAACAAGAAAATATTAGAATATATGATGGAGCAGATAAATGACAGTAAATACAGAAACATATTATGAAAAACTGGGTATCTCTAAAGAGGTTCTGGCCTTCGGAGATGCCATTGAGAAGAAATTGACCGAGCGGTTCGCGGCGATTGATAAAAATGCCGAGTGCAACCAGCTAAAGGTCATCGCCGCCATGCAGGACAATAAAGTAAACGAGGGCTGCTTTTCCGGCAGTACCGGCTACGGATATAACGATCTGGGCCGTGAGACGCTGGAATCCGTATATGCATCCGCATTCCATACAGAATCAGCCCTGGTTCGTCCACAGATCACCTGCGGAACCCATGCACTGGCTGTGGCACTGGCGGGCAATCTTCGCCCCGGAGACGAACTCCTTTCCCCTGTAGGCAAGCCTTACGATACTCTGGAGGAAGTGATCGGCATCCGCCCGTCCAACGGTTCCCTTGCCGAATACGGCATTACTTATAAACAGGTGGAACTGTTGGAGGACGGCACCTTTGATTATCCGGCTATTCGTGCGGCTATCCATGAGAAGACAAAGATGGTCACCATCCAACGCTCCAAGGGATATCTGACCAGACCAACCTTTTCCGTGGAACAGATCGGTGAGCTGATTGCCTTCGTAAAAGAAGTGAAGCCGGACTGTATCTGCATGGTAGATAATTGCTACGGTGAATTCGTAGAATGCATAGAGCCTGCGGATGTGGGCGCAGATCTTATGGTTGGCTCCCTGATCAAAAATCCAGGCGGCGGTCTTGCTCCTATGGGCGGTTATATCGCCGGTAAAGAAAAACTGGTGGAAAATGCAGCGTACCGCCTGTCCTCACCGGGACTTGGCAAGGAAGTGGGTGCTACCATGAGCGTGAACCGTTCCTTTTTCCAGGGATTTTTCCTGGCACCCACGGTGGTATCCGGTGCCTTAAAGGGCGCCATCTTTGCCGCCAGTATTTATGAACAATTAGGCTTCAAAGTGGTTCCAAATAGCACAGAAAGCCGCCACGATATTATCCAGGCGGTGGAACTTGGCACACCGGAGGGCGTGATTGCCTTCTGTAAAGGGATTCAGGCTGCCTCACCGGTGGATGCCTATGTGACGCCGGAACCCTGGGCTATGCCTGGCTATGACAGTGACGTGATCATGGCCGCAGGCGCATTTATTCAGGGATCCTCCATCGAATTAAGCGCAGACGGGCCCATCAAGCCGCCATACGCTGTATATTTCCAGGGAGGACTCACCTGGTATCACGCAAAACTTGGTATTTTGAAATCATTACAGTCCATGTTGGATGAGAAACTGGTAACCTTACCTGTTGGAGGAAAAAATGAGTAGATCCGTCCTGATCATCGGCGGCGGCGCTTCAGGCCTTATGGCAGCCATCCAGGCAGCCAGGCTGGATGCAGCCGTTACCATTCTGGAACAGAATACAAAACCCGGAAAGAAGCTTTTGTGCACAGGAAACGGCAAGTGCAATCTGACCAACACGGAGCAGGAGAGTACAGATTACCGCGGCACCAATCCCGGATTTGCCAGAGACGTGCTGAAATCTTTCACAGTGCAGGATACCATCCGCTTTTTCTTAGAAATAGGCATATATACCAAGAACCGCAGCGGCTATGTCTATCCCTACAGCGAACAGGCCGCAAGTGTCCTTGAAACGCTGGAGATGGAAGCCCGGTATCGGAAAGTAAAAATAAAAACGAAGGAGCAGGTACAGAAGGTGGCAAAAACACCGGATGGGTTCGCCGTGACCACGGGGACCTGGACGTATACCTGCGACCGCCTGATCCTGGCAGCAGGCTCCTGTGCTTCTTCTATAGAGGGTGCCACAGGCAGCGGCTATGCATTGGCGGAAAGCCTTGGGCACAGCATGATCAAACCGCTGCCTGCGCTTGTGCCATTACAGGGAAGCGGGAATTATTTCAGTAAATGGGCTGGTGTGCGCGTCCAGGCGCAGGCGACGCTTATAGCCAACGATCTGCGGCTAAAGCAGGTCACCGGCGAAGTACAGCTGACAGACTACGGCCTTTCCGGCATCCCCATCTTCCAGCTGAGCCGCTATGTGGCAAGGCTTTTGGACGAGCACTGTACGGCAGCTGTTTCCCTTGATTTCCTGCCGGACTTTACCCTTGAGACACTGATACCTTTTCTGGAAAACCGTATGCAGCAGTGCCCCTACAAAAATATGCAGGATGCCCTGGTCGGTCTGTTCCCGAAAAAACTCATCGAGGTATTGATGGGACAGGCCCAAGATGTGGAAACACTGGCGGAATGCATCAAAGACTTTGTCGTTCCCATCACCCGCACCCTGTCTTTTGAACATGCACAGGTTTGCAGCGGCGGGGTGGCAACGGAAGAAATCTTTGCAGATACTATGGAATCCAGACTGGTTCCCGGCCTCTTTTTTGCCGGTGAGGTAGTCGATATTGACGGCGCATGCGGCGGATATAATCTGCAGTGGGCCTGGAGCAGCGGCACCATCGCAGGCAGATGTGCAGCAGGAGAATAATATATGATACGAATCAATCAATTAAAACTACATATCGACAAAGATCCATCGGAACTGGAAAAAAAGATCTGTCACATGCTTCATATTGATAAAAAAGAAATCGATTCCTGGGAAATCTGTAAAAGATCCGTGGATGCCCGCAAAAAACCGGAACTGTTTTTTGTCTATTCAGTCAATGTCTTTTGTACCCACGAATCAAAAATCATAAAAAGGGTTAACAATAATAATGTTATGTTAACAAAAAACAAAAAATACCAGTTTCCAACTACGGGAACCCTTCCTCTGGAGCACCGTCCCATCATCGTGGGCAGCGGCCCGGCCGGTCTGTTCTGCGGCTATATGCTGGCAAAAGCCGGCTATCGCCCTCTGATCCTGGAACGTGGACAGGAGGCGCAGAAACGTCAGGCGAAGGTAAATGCATTCTGGGAAAATGGTGTGCTGGATCCTGAGAGCAACGTGCAGTTCGGTGAGGGCGGTGCAGGAACATTTTCTGATGGCAAATTAAATACGCTGGTAAAAGATCCCCTGGGGCGAAACCGTCTCGTGTTGGAAATACTGGTGGAGGCCGGTGCACCGGAAGAAATCTTATATGAACAGAAACCGCATCTGGGCACAGATCTGTTGATTAATATCGTACAGAATATGCGCAAAAAGATCGAAGACTGGGGTGGAACCTACTGTTTCGAGAGCAAGATGACCGGTTTTGCCGCCAAGGAGCAGCAGATTACCCAGCTGGAAATCAACGGAACAGACACGCTGGATACGCAGATTGCAGTCTTTGCACTGGGACATTCCGCAAGGGATACCATGGAGATGTTGTATGAAAAGGGTCTTCCTATGGTACAGAAATCCTTTGCCGTCGGCGTGCGCGTGGAGCATCCACAGGCAATGATCAATGAGAGTCAGTATGGCGCGCCGGAAAATACGGTTCTTGGAGCAGCAAATTATAAACTGACGGAAAAACTGCCAAATGGACGAGGGGTGTATTCTTTCTGTATGTGTCCCGGCGGCTATGTAGTCAATGCTTCCTCAGAGCAGAACCGTCTTGCCATCAATGGCATGAGTTACCAGGACCGTGGCAGCCAAAATGCCAACAGTGCCATAATTGTCACCGTCACACCGGAGGATTATAAAGACTATGCAGACGCTGGGACACCGGAAGCCCTGACAGGTATGGCTTTCCAGCGTGTTCTGGAGGAGCGGGCCTATGCCTTAAAGGATGGTGCTGTCCCGGTACAGCTTTTCCGTGACTTTAAGGGCCACAGGGAGAGCACCGAATTTGGTGCGGTCACCTCTGCCGTGAAGGGTCGTTGTGCCCTTGCAAATGTGCGTTCCATACTGCCGGACTTCGTCGGCGATGCCATCGAGGACGGCATCACGGCTTTCGGCCGCAGGATCAAAGGATACGACCGCCCGGATGCCCTTGTATCCGGCGTGGAGAGCCGTACCTCCTCACCGGTCCGCATCATCCGGGATGAAGCCTTCCAAAGCAGTATAGGAGGGATTTATCCCTGTGGAGAGGGCGCCGGTTATGCAGGCGGAATCACCTCCGCCGCCATGGATGGTATAAAAACAGCAGAGGAAATTGCTAAAAAATATATTAAATTCCAGTCATAATATGTACTTTGAATTTGTTTTGTGCTAGAATGTGGAATGAATGTGGATGCAAATGTCCAGGTTCACGTCTTCCGGTTATTGTCTGACGAGAGTAACAGGAGGCGCTATGAATGAAAATAATACAATAAGAGAGCTTCTTCCGGAGGATCGGCCATACGAGAAATGTCTGGCATCCGGCACGGAGAGTTTAACGGATACGGAATTATTAGCGGTGATCATACGAACAGGGACAAAAGGGATGTCTGCTGTTGCGCTGGCCGACCGGATTTTGAACCTGTCCTGCAGCAATGAAGGGCTTCTGGGCATCTGTCATTTATCCCGACAGGAGCTTATGGAACTGCCCGGCATCGGACTGGTCAAAGCGATACAGATAAAATGTATTGGGGAATTATCAAAACGTATCGCTACAAAACGGGCGCGAAAGGCGTTGTCATTCACACAGCCGCTGAGTATTGCTGATTACTATATGGAACAGCTGCGTCATGAGGAACAGGAACAGATGATCTGCATGATGCTGGATACCAAAAATCATTTCATCGGTGATGAAATCATATCAAGAGGTACCGTAAATGCATCTCTCATATCGCCCAGAGAGATTTTTCTCCTGGCGCTGCGTTATCACGCGGTCCATCTGATCTTGATACATAATCATCCCAGCGGGGACGCAACACCAAGTGAGGATGACAGGATACTGACCAGACGCATATGTGAGGCGGGGGATCTGCTCGGTATATCGGTGCTGGACCATATAATCATAGGAGATCATCAATATATGAGTTTTCGGGAGGAGAAGTATCTGTAGCAATAACCAGAAGGGACTGGCAATATGGGGTTAAGAAATGTATATGGAATCGATTTGGGGACAAGTTCTGTCAAAATATATTCCTTACACAAAAATGAGATAACAACAGAAAAAAATATGATTGCTATTCGAAATAAAGAGCAGCTGCTGGCGGTTGGAAACGAAGCATTTGAAATGTTTGAAAAAGCACCGGATAATGTGGAAGTATCGCAGCCTGTTTCTTTTGGCAGAATAGCAAATAACAATCACGTGGAAATAGTACTGCATACCCTTTTGCGACAGGTAGATCGGTATATTGGATATGGCCCCGTGATTTATTTTAGTGTTCCCACCAATATGTCTGAGATCGAGCGGCGGGCGTATTTCGCCATCGCCCAGCAGGGGGAACTGAAAAACCCGAAGGTTTTTCTGGTGGAGCGTGCCATAGCGGACGCCATAGCACTGGGTATTCCCCTGAACAAAACGAAGGGCTCCATGATCGTCAATCTTGGAGCGCAAAGTTCCGAGGTATCGGTCATCGCCAACGAACAGGTGATCATCAGCACCAGCATCCCCATCGGCGGAAAACAGTTAAACGAGGCTATCTGCGATACGGTACGCCGCCATAACAATCTACTGATCGGGAAGCGTACTGCAAGGCGGTTGAAGGTGGTGCTGGCCAGTATGAACGGCGATGTGCGGGAGGCCCGGAAGATCGTCGGTATGAATACCTTATCCGGACTGCCAAGAGAGGGTATCGTATCCTCCGCCCTGATCCATAATGCGATCCGCGGACCGCTGGACGAGATTGCCACGGAAATCCGGACTTTTATCGAACGGACACCGCCGCAGATTGCCAAAAGCGTCGCTTCGGAGGGCATTTATCTGACCGGCGGCACCACACGTATTCCGGAACTGGACAAATATCTGGAAGGAAAAATTGGTTATCCCGTAAAATTGTCCTCATATTATGATTTGTGTACGATTAAGGGATTAGAAGAGCTGATTAACCATAAACCATTACACAAATGGGCACATTCTATAAAGGAAAAACGATGAAAAAGAAACGTAAATTCACCATAAAAAGTAAACATCTGATTGTTGGAATGACTATTTTCTGCATTGGTCTGATTATTATAACACTGTCGTCTCCATTTGTGACCGACCCTATCCGGAACGCTGCCGGATTCGTCATCAGGCCTTTTCAGAACGGAATCAATACAGTAGGCAACTGGCTCACAGATAAACAATCTGGTTTCAAAAGCGTAGAAGACCTTTCTGACGAAAATAAAACTCTTCAGGCAAAGATTGACGAACTGACCACGCAGAATAATGAACTGGTACAGAATCAGTACGAGTTGGATCGTCTCCAGGAATTATATAATCTGGACAAAGAATATTCCGAATACAACAAGGTAGCAGCACAGATCATCTCAAAAGATCCGGGCAACTGGTATAATGTTTTTGTGATCAACCGTGGTTCCGACGACGGACTGGCTGTGGATATGAATGTCATTGCCGGAAGTGGTCTGGTGGGTATCGTTACAGAGGTTGGCGCGAACTGGGCTACCGTTCGTTCTATTATAGATGATGAGAGTAATGTAAGTTCCATGATTGCCACCACCTCCGATACCTGTATCGTTACCGGTGACCTTACGCTGATCGATCAGGGCATGATTAATTTCAGTCAGCTGACCGACAAGGACAATGTGGTACAGGAGGGAGACAAACTTGTGACTTCCAATGTCAGCGAGAAATTCCTGACTGGTATTCTTATCGGATATATTAATCAGGTGACTACCGATTCCAATAATCTGACCAAATCCGGCACACTGACTCCGGCAGTAGATTTCAAACATCTCCGGGAAGTGCTGGTTATTACAGATTTGAAGCAGCAGAAGACAGAATAGGAGGCCATGCATTGAAAAGGAAAATCTTGGATTGTCTGATGATTTTAATATGCTTTATTCTTCAGACTACCTTATTTAAGTCTCTGGCCTTTGCGTCCATCGCACCGAATATTTTGCTGATTTATACTGTTTCCATGGGCTTTATGCAAGGCAAAAAAGAAGGACTTCTGGTAGGCTTTTTCAGTGGACTTCTAATTGATGTGTTTTATGGAGATCTCTTTGGCTTCTATGCACTGATTTATATGTATATGGGATATTTTAGCGGCTTCTTCTGTAAGATTTATTTCGATGAAGATATTAAAGTTCCCATGCTGCTGGTGGCTGGCAATGATCTGCTTTACAGTTTCTTCGTTTATTTCACCAGATTCATGCTACGTGGACGGATCAATCTGCTAAGTTATTTTCAGTCCGTTATCATGCCGGAACTGGTTTACACTGTACTCATAACAATTATTCTGTACCGAATTTTCTATGCGATTAATCACCGGCTGCAGGAGAAAGAAATGAAAGGAAAACGTTCGTCTTGGCTAAGAGGATAAAAAACTGGTTTAAAAAAATAAAAATAAAAAGATCGACGATTCTGGCGCTGGTATTTTTTGTTCTGGCGTTTATTCTGATACGCCGGCTATTCAACCTGCAGATCATCAATGGGGAAGAATACCGGAACAATTTTACTCTGCAGACTACCCGTGAGCGTACCCTAAAGAGCACCAGGGGAAATATCATGGATCGGAACGGCAATGTGCTGGCGTCCAATCAGCTGTCTTATTCCATTACGCTGGAAGATAACGGAACCTATGACACCAACCGGGAGCGTGCTCTGTCTCTCAACAGCGAGGCTTATAAAATCTGCAAACTGCTGGAATCCAAAGGAGATACCATCTCCAATGATTTTCATATTGTTCTGGACGAATCCGGCACCTATCAATTTGATGTGAGCGGAGTAAGTCTGTCCAGATTCCGTGCGGATGTGTATGGACATGCCCTCATCGATGATCTGAAGGATGATGAGGCGAATGCCACAGCAGAAGAGATGATGGCTACTTTGATCAGTGAAAAAAGATTTGCGGTTGTTCGGAATGAGAATCCCTACACGGAAGACGAATTATCCAAGTATGGACTGCCCGCCGAACTTTCCAAAGCGGAAATACTGCAGATCTGCAATATTCGATATGAATTGTCTACCACCAGTTATCAGAAATATGTACCTGTCACCATCGCGACCAATGTGTCTGCCGAATCCGTGGCTGCGCTTACGGAGAACAAGGACACACTGACCGGTCTTGCCGTGGTGGAAGACACGATCCGCGTCTATACAGACAGTGAATATTTTGCCCCCATCATCGGCTATACCGGAAAAGCATCCGCCGAAGAACTGGCTACGCTGCAGGAAGAAAAAGATGGATATACTTCCGGGGCTATCGTTGGAAAAGCGGGGATGGAACAGGTGATGGAGACCACCCTGCAGGGCAGCAACGGCAAAGAAAAGGTTTCCGTAGATAATCTGGGCAAGGTGCTTGCCATTGATGACGAATCGCGCATCGAACCAATGGCTGGAAATGATGTGTATCTGTCCATTGACAAAGAACTGCAGATAGCAACCTACCAGGTGCTGGAACAGCGTATCGCCGGTATTATCGTCAGTGTACTGACCGATACAAAGACTTTTGATAAGACTAATCTGGAGGATTCTTCTGATATTATTATACCGATCTATGATGTCTACAATGCATTGATCAACAACAGTGTCGTCGATATCAGCCATTTTACCGCAGCGGACGCGTCCGCAAACGAACAGGCACTGCAGTCTGCGTATGAGGGGAAACAGTCAGAGATCTTCGCAGCTATTTCTTCTGAGCTTACTGGCACCAACCCGTCTGCTTACAAAGATCTCAGCTCTGAGATGAAGGAATACATGAGTTATATCGTCAATGAACTGCTTATGGAAAAAACAAAAATACTTTCTGAGACGGCCATCGATAAGACAGACGAAGTCTACCTGGCATGGACCAACGACGAATCCATCAGCCTGCAGGAATACCTGACTTATGCGGCCAGCCAGAACTGGATCGATATATCCAGCATTTCTTCAACGGATACCTATCTGGATTCCAATGAAGTCTATGATTCGCTGGCTAACTACATCAACGATTACCTGTCTACAGATACTTCTTTTGGCAAGCTGCTGTACAAATATCTGCTGCTGGAAGACCGTATATCCGGTAATCAGATTTGTCATATTCTCTATGACCAGGGTATCCTGGCCAGTGATGACAGTGATTATGAGAATTTTATGAATGGAACCATGAGTTCTTTTGATCTGATGAAAGAAAAAATCAATAAATTGGAAATCACGCCTGCTCAGCTGGCGCTGGATCCATGCTCCGGTTCTGCCGTGGTAACGGATCCCAACACAGGAGAAGTCCTGGCCTGCGTAACCTATCCAGGCTACGACAACAACCGTCTTGCCAATGATATGGATGTGGCGTATTACCGGAAACTTTCTTCTGATTTGTCCGAACCGTTTTATAACAAGGCTACGCAGCAGCGTATTGCCCCTGGTTCTACCTTCAAACTGGTAACCACTGCGGCCGGGCTTACAGAGCGTGTGATAGACAATGACGCACTTATAAACTGTAATGGTGTTTTTAATTTGACAGAAACAGAACTGAAATGCTGGAACAGGGACGGACATGGTGATATTTCTGTCGTAAATGCCATCGGCGAGTCCTGCAACGTATTCTTCAGTAATGTTGCGTTCCGTCTGGGAACCGATGAGAACGGTGACTGGTCCGACTCACTTGCACTGCGCAAACTTCAGACTTATGCCAACATGTTCGATCTGGATAAAAATTCCGGCATCGAAATATCGGAGGCCGCACCACAAGTTTCCAATATCAATGCAATACAGTCCGCTATCGGACAGGGTAATCATCTGTATACCACATCTGAGCTGGCCCGCTACGTGAGTACTCTGGCCAACAAAGGTACCAGTTACAATATTTCACTTATTGACAAAGTCGCCGATGCCTCAGGCAATGTGATAGAAGACTATACCCCCAACATTTCCAGCAATGTATCCCTGACGGATAATGTATGGAATGTGATCCACAGCGGTATGGAAAAAGTAATCGCTGGCAAGCCTGAATTTTCTGATATTGCTTTGAAGGTAGCCGGAAAAACCGGTACAGCCCAGCAGTCCAAAACACGACCTGACCATTCGGTATTTATCGCGTATGCACCTGCGGATAATCCTAAGATTTCCATGGCTGTACGTATTGCATTCGGTTATTCTTCTACCAATGCAATGCTGGTCGGAAAAGATATTTTAAAATACTACTTCGATCTGGAAGATGAAGCTAATATCCTCACAGGAGAAGCAAACTCAGAAAATGTAACCAGTGTACAATCCGATTAACAAGAAACCAACGAAAGCCGGTCCAAAGGACCAATCTATTTCCTGGAGGGATGAAAATGAGCGAAGTAATTGTAATCACATCCGGTAAAGGCGGTGTGGGGAAAACAACCTGCACTGCAAATATTGGTGCTGGGCTGGCCCAGTTGGGTAAGCGTGTTGTGCTGGTGGATACGGATATCGGCCTGCGCAATCTGGACGTAGTCATGGGGCTGGAAAACAGAGTCGTCTATAATCTTGTGGATGTCATCGAAGGGAAATGCCGTATGCGCCAGGCACTGATAAAGGCCAAGGGCAATCCGGATCTCTATCTGCTCCCATCAGCCCAGACCAGAGACAAGACCTCTGTGACACCACAGCAGATGAAAAAACTGGCCGAACAGCTGCAGGAAGAATTTGATTATATTATCATGGATTGTCCAGCAGGCATCGAACAGGGATTTCAAAATGCCATCGCCGGTGCAGATCATGCGCTGGTGGTCACTACACCTGAGGTTTCCGCTATCCGGGATGCAGACCGCATTATCGGACTTTTGGAGGCCGGTGAATTAAGAAATATCCACCTGGTCATCAACCGCCTTCGCATGGATATGATCCGGAAGGGTGATATGATGTCTGTGGACGATGTCTGCGATATTCTTGCGGTTCCACTCATTGGAGCCATACCGGACGACGAACAGATTGTCATAGCCACCAATCAGGGTGAATCTTTGATTGCCAGTGATTCGCTGGCCGGACAGGCCTTTCGCAATATCTGCAGAAGGCTCAACGATGAAGAGGTTCCACTGTTGGATCTGAACGAAAAAAAGAGTCGCTTTCGTCGTTTCTTTTCAAAATAAACAGGAGGTCATCTGTGTGTTTCAATGGAAAAAAAATCATTCAAGTTCCATTGCAAAAGATAGACTAAAACTTTTACTGCTGGCCGAGCGCATCGACTGTTCACCTGCAACCCTGATCATGCTGAAGCAGGATATGGCAAGAACAGTCAACAAATATGTTCTGATCGATGAGAAAAAGGTTCATCTGCAGTTCTCAGGCCTTCCGAAAATGCTGACGGTAACGATTCCGCTGCAGATGCAGCATGCCAAACAAAAGTAGAAAGAAAGCGTAAAACTTATATGATAAAACAATACAAATTAAAAGACTATAATTTCAGACTGGTTCTGTGGCTGGTCGCCTTAAGTATTCTTGGAGTACTTCTGGTGGGCAGTGCGGAATCCTCCCTGCAGAACAAGCAGCTTTTTGGCGTAATCCTTGGCATTGTGGTGATGGTGATTTTGTCCCTCATTGATTTCAGCTGGATTCTGAATTTTTACTGGATTATTTATGTGGTCAACCTGCTGCTGTTATTGGCAGTGCGTCTTTTTGGAGACGATGCAGGCGGAGCGACCAGATGGTTCAGCCTTGGGCCTCTGCGTTTCCAGCCTACCGAATTATCGAAGATACTTCTGATCCTGTTTTTTGCCAAATTCTTCATGAATCATGAGGATAATATCAATACGGTGCGCACGATCCTGCAGTCCATACTGCTTCTGGCGATTCCGCTGGTCCTCATATTAGTACAGCCGGACTTGAAAAACACCATCACTGTGTTTGTTTTATTCTGCGCATTGATTTATGTGTCCGGTCTTAGTTATAAAATAATCGGCGGTGCAATCCTTATTGCCGTTCCATTAATGGTCATCTTTTTGTCTTTTGTAGTGCAGCCGGATCAGACCTTGATCAAAGATTACCAGAGAGACCGTATCATGGCCTTTCTGTATCCTGACAATGCAGAGTATTCGGATGATACCACCCAGCAGAAAAATTCTATCACGGCTATCGGCAGTGGTGAACTTACCGGAAAAGGTCTGAACAACAACGAGGTTTCTTCTGTGAATAAGGGAAATTTCGTCTCACAGATCCAGACGGACTTTATTTTCGCGGTAGCGGGAGAGGAGTTGGGCTTTCTGGGATGCTGCGGTATTATTATACTACTCCTGCTCATTGATCTGGAATGCATTCTCATGAGCCGGCGAGCCAAGGATCTCTCCGGCAAAATCATATGCTGCGGTGTGGCAACCATTGTGGCCATACAAAGCTTTATCAATATCTGTGTTGCCACGGGACTTATGCCCAATACAGGAACCCCCCTTCCTTTTCTCAGTTATGGTCTGACTTCTCTGGTCAGTCTATTTATAGGAATGGGACTGGTGCTTAATGTGGGACTGCAGAACCGTATACGTATCGGAGGAGAATAAAAATGGCACAGCCTTCCAAGTATAAAAAGAACAAAAGCAAGATCATCAGCACGGTGATTCTCATAGCCATTCTCATTGCAGCGGTGGCAGGCGGTATCATTCTTATCTTTTTTGTGAAAAAAGAGAAAAAGATGGATATGACTATGGCCTACAGTACCACCGAACTGATTTATACCAATGCCATAGATTCGGATATGCAGATGGCAAAAAGTTTCGCCAACACACTGTGTGTAGGCTCTGACAATACCGGCCACGACGGCATCAATCTGGACAATGGCGAGATTGGCGGCCTATTCAGCGTGGATGACCGCACCATCCTCTTTGCAAACGGGATTTACGACAAGATATATCCGGCCAGCATCACAAAAGTCATGACAGCTATCCTTGCATGCAAATACGGCAATATGGACGATGTGGTGACGATTACCTGGGAAGATCTGGAGTTGGAAAGCGGCTCCCAGGTCTGCGGCTTCAAGATTGGAGACCAGGTACGTATGTCTGAATTGCTTCACGGACTGCTGATTCATTCTGGCAATGACGCTGCTATGGCTATAGCGCGGCATGTGGGCGGTACCGTAGCGAAGTTTGTCACTATGATGAACGAAGAAGCCGCAAAGATCGGAGCCACCAGTACTAATTTTATGAATCCCAGCGGCCTGCATGACGAAAATCATTATACTACGGTATATGATATTTATCTCATGCTGAATGAAGCCCTGAATTATCCTGACTTCGTGTCAGTGATGCAGATCAGTGTCTACGATATGACCTATACTGCCGCTGATGGCACAGAGCAGCATATTACACTGGACTCTACAGACCATTACCTGACAAAGGAAATATCCGCTCCAAAAAATGTCACCGTACTGGGCGGAAAAACAGGTACCACCAGCATCGCCGGCAACTGTCTTGCCCTTGTATCACAAAACGCTTATGGAAAGCCATATGTATCCATTGTAGTGCGGGCTCAGAATAAGGATATTCTCTACGACAAGATGAACTCCATGCTGTCTCAGATAAATGCATAAACTGTGTTTTTTTTCAAAGAAAGCATTGTGTTTTTAGCCCTTATAAACTATAATTAAGTTACTCAATGATAACTGTTGCAAACAGTTACACATAATAAAATATTCCAAAGGAGGAAGTTGCTATGGTTCAATTAATTGTTGGTAAGAAGGGAAAGGGAAAGACGAAGGTTTTGCTTGACAAGGTGAACGGAGCAATAAAAACTGCCAATGGAAATATCGTTTATCTTGACAAAAGTTCAAAACATATGTATGAATTAAACAACAAGGTTCGTCTTATTGACGTTTCCGGATACCCAATCAAAAACAGCGATCAGTTTCTCGGCTTCATCAGCGGAGTAGTTTCACAGGATCATGACTTAGAGGCCATGTATCTGGATGGATTTTTAAAAATTGCAGTATTAGAGGGTGCTGATGTTACCGACACCATCAAACAGTTAAACCATATCAGCGATCTCTTCCAAATAGATTTTGTGATCAGCCTTTCCATGGATGAGAATGAACTTTCGGAAGAAATAAAAAAGAACATAATCACTTCCTTGTAATTATTATAAACGTAGTATCACGCATGAAATAATAAAAATGGACAGCTTCTACGCTGTCCGTTTTTGCGAAAATAAAGGAGCACTAATTGGCAACATCGAAAAAAAGCAAAACTCAAAAAACAGTCAAAAAGAAAAGAAGTGACATTCGGCATCTGTTTTCCCTGAATATAGGTACGATTATTTTTGGCGCGATTTTTTTGTATATGGTGATAACCGTTATCCTGTACCTGACGGCAACACACATATCGTCCTATCAGGTAACGGCAGGTCCCCTGGCGAAAAATCAAACCTATACGGCCCTGGCCCTTCGTTCTGAGCAGGTTATGACCGCCGACACTTCCGGATATCTCACCTATTACGGCAGGGAAAATTCTAAGGTGAAGAAAAATGGCGTAGTCTACAGCATCGGAGAGACCCAGGCAGAAGATGAGAATATATCCCTGACCGACGCGGCACTGGCGAAGATCCGTTCCCAGATGTCAAAGTTTTCCTCCAGTTTTGACAGCACAGATTTTCATGATCTGTACAGTTTCAAATACGATCTGGAGGGTGGCATCCTGCAGTATTCCAACATCTCGATTCCCGTCACTACGACAAACGGCGGCAATACTACACTTGGCAGTCAGACGATCTGTACCGCCCCGGCTGACGGAATGGTGCTTTATACGGTGGATGGCTATGAACAGTTTGACCCTGCTACGCTTACGGCGGCTGCTTTCGATGAACGATCTTATGAACGGGTTTCATTGAAGACGAAAGACCGTGTGACTGCCGGAGACAAGGTCTACAAACTTATTACCAGCGAAGACTGGTCCCTGTATATTCCGCTTTCGGACAAACAGATCGTTCAACTAAATGCACGGACACAGATCCGGGTCAAATTCTTGAAAGATAATGCTACACAGGTGGCTGATTTTACGATTCTTACCGGCACAGATGGAGCTTATTACGGCAAACTCACTTTTTCCAGCGGGCTTATCCGGTATGCCAATGACCGTTTTCTTGATATCGAATTGGTGACAAATACGAAAAGTGGTTTAAAAATCCCGGTTTCCTCCATCGTCAACAAAGCATTTTACGTCATACCAGAAGAGTTTGCAACGCAGGGTGGTGATAGTTCCAATACTGGCTTTTTAAGAGAATTTAAAGATAAATCCGGCAATACCACCAGCGAATTTCTCACCACCACCATCTATGAGAACAAAGACGGCAAATACTATGTGGAAATGAGTGATTTCGAAAAGGGTGATGTCATACTCAAATCAGATTCCAGTGACCGCTACATTATCGGGGAAACCGATACCCTGGAGGGTGTTTACAGTATGAACCGTGGATATGCCGTTTTCCGAAAGGTTGCCATTATTGACAAAAATGAAGAATACTGCATTGTAGAAAAGGGAACTTCCTTCGGTATCGCACAATTCGACCACATCGTGCTGGACAGCAGTACCGTAAAAGAGCAGGAAGTTATATATTAAGACATCAGACGAGGAGTGAAGAACATGATTCAGGAAAACATCAGAAACGTGCAGGAACACATTGTGAAAGCCTGTGAGCGGTCCGGCCGCGATCCCAAAGAGGTCACCTTGATCGCTGTGAGTAAGACAAAGCCGGAATGTATGGTAGAAGAGGCATATGCTGCGGGCACAAGGGATTTCGGTGAAAACAAGGCACAGGAGATGTCCCGCAAATACGACAGTCTCTCCAAAGATATCCGTTGGCATATGATTGGACATTTGCAGCGAAATAAGGTAAAATATGTTGTGGGAAAAGCCTGCCTGATTCATTCTGTGGATTCTGTCCGTCTGGCGGAGGCTATTCAGGAGCAGGCCCAAAAGACAGATGTGATCATGCCGGTATTGATCGAAGTGAATGTGGCGGATGAGGAAAGCAAATTTGGTATTACCACAGAAGAGACTATGTCTTTGGTAGAAGAAATCAGCAAATTTCCCAATATTTCCATAAAAGGGCTCATGACAATCGCCCCTCATGTGTCGAATCCGGAAGAAAATCGTTGGGTATTTCGAAAATTAAAGCAATTAGGTGTTGACATCAAGGACAAAAACTATAATAATGTTAATGTGGATATACTCAGTATGGGAATGTCCGGAGATTATGAAGTAGCGATTGAAGAAGGTGCGACCATGGTTCGTGTTGGAACCAGTATCTTCGGGGAAAGAAATTATAACATATAGAATGGAGAATAAAATGGGTCTCTTAGACAAATTTTTAGACGCAATCAAATTAAACGATGATTATGACGATGATGAAGAATTTTTTGATGATGATGAAGAATTAGAAGATGATTTTGAAGACGAAAAACCGAAAAGACGTTTTTTCAAAAAATCTAATGATAGTTTTGATGATTACGATGATGACGAACCGATACGCAAAACGGTAGTCAAAGAAACAAAGCCAAAGGCAAAACCGGTGAAGGCAAAGCCTTCTCCTAAGGTTACACCGATCCGCAGCAAAAAAGGCGGTGCCAACATGGAAGTCAATGTGATCCGCCCTACCTCTATGGAAGACACCAGAGAGATCGCAGATACCTTACTGGATTCCTGCACCGTTGTTTTGAATCTGGAAGGTCTCGATGTTGATATTGCCCAGAGAATCATTGACTTTACCTGTGGCTCCTGTTATTCCTTAGGTGGCAGCCTGCAGAAAATATCCAGCTACATATTTATTCTGACACCTGCCAATGTGGACATTTCCGGTGATTTCCAGGATATTCTCAATGGAGCCTTTGATATTCCTTCCATGAGAAACGAATTTTAAATAAACTAAATAGTGATGAATTGGTTAGAGCGTCAGACGGTAGTTTGCTTCCTGATGCTCTTTCTTGTAGGAGATAATTATATGAAAAAGCAATTAGACGTGAGCAGAGGAGACGAATTTCATTATACGATTTATTTCGAATCTTCTTTTCAGCGGTTGTCCCACTGTGTAAATGAACTTGGATTAAGCAACAACAAAGCCTGTATTGTTACCGATACCACGGTAGCACCGCTGTATGGCGAACAGGTGGCGGAAGAACTGGCCAAAACTTATGAGAAGGTAGTCACCTTCGTATTTCCGTCCGGAGAGCCGTCTAAAAATCTGGATACAGTGAAATCTCTGTATACCTTTCTGATTGAAGAAAAATTTGACCGCAGGGATATGCTCTTTGCTTTGGGGGGCGGCGTCGTCGGTGATCTCACCGGCTTTACTGCGGCTACCTATCTGCGCGGCATTGACTTTATACAGATTCCCACTACCCTGTTGGCTCAGGTGGACAGTTCCATCGGCGGAAAGACAGGCGTTGACTTTGATCAGTACAAGAATATGGTGGGAGCCTTCCATCACCCGCGTATGGTCTATATGAACCTCCATACGCTGGATACCCTGACCGGAGAGCAGTTTGCCTGCGGTATGGGCGAGGTCTTAAAGACCGGCCTGATCAAGGATGCGGATTATTACGAATGGACCATCAATCATCTGACGGAGATCGACGAGCGGGAGCAGGCTGTTCTTGCGAAAATGATCTATCGTTCCTGCAGTATCAAAAAGCAGGTGGTAGAAAACGATCCTACGGAAAAAGGGGAACGTGCCCTGTTAAATCTTGGTCATACCTTAGGTCATGCCATTGAGAAATTAAAGAATTTCCAACTGCTGCACGGGCAGTGTGTGGCCCTTGGCACCGTTGCGGCGGCACGTATCTCAGAGCAGAGAGGTCTCATTGACCAGGAAGAACTCTACGAGATCCGCGATATGAATGTGGGCTTTGACCTGCCGATCACGGTGCGGGGACTGGATCCTGAGGCTGTATTGGCCGCAACCAAATCGGATAAGAAGATGGATCATGGCCAGATCAAATTCGTCCTGCTAAAGAGCATCGGTGAAGCTTACGTGGATACCACCGTAAATGACGAAGAGATTCTGGAAGCGTTTGATTTCATTAATGGAGATAAACTGGATTATGAATAAGCAGAAATTTTCAGCAAAATATGCACTGTGGGCGTTTGTGGGGATTGTTGTGCTGGTCGCTTTTGATCAGTGGACCAAGCATCTGGCGACCATTTATCTGGAGGGAAAAAGCCCCATTCCGCTCATTGACGGCGTTTTGGAGTTCCATTTCCTGGAGGGCGGCAATACGGGCGCTGCCTGGGGGCTCTTAAATGGGCATTCCTGGATCTTTTATGTATCAACCCCCATACTTATACTGGCGGTTATGTATTTGTTCTACAAACTGCCTCAGACCAGAAGAGCACTGCCGGTCCATGTGATAACCGTATTTATCATTTCCGGAGCCATCGGCAATCTCATCGACCGCATACGTTTCTCCAGCGTCATTGATTTTATTTATTTCAAGCTGATTAATTTTCCGATTTTCAATGTGGCGGATATTTATGTGACGGTCTCTACGATTTTATTATTTATTCTGGTTCTTTTTTATTATAAAGACGCAGATTATGATTTCCTGAAAAAAACAAAAACGGAGTAAGCATGGACAAACAGATTTTTGTTGTAACAGAAGAATTTCATCAGGTTCGCATTGACAAGTACCTTTCAGATATGCTGGAAGGTACTTCTCGTTCTTATATCCAAAAATTGATCCGTGATGGCCTGGCCCTTGTAAATGGACAGCCTGCTAAGGCCAACACGAAGCTGACGGCCGGTGCTGAGGTGAGTATCACCATTCCTGAGCCGGTTTCTGCGGAGATCGTTGCGGAGGATATTCCTCTTGATATTTTATATGAGGATGAGGACCTGATTATCGTGAACAAGCCAAAGGGGATGGTGGTGCACCCCAGTGCCGGCCATCTGTCCGGGACGCTGGTCAATGCACTTATGTACCACTGCAAAGATCAACTTTCCGGCATCAACGGCGTTATGCGGCCGGGTATCGTGCACCGTATCGATATGGACACTACCGGGGCTCTTATCGTATGCAAGAATGACAGGGCGCACCAGTCTATCGCAGAACAACTGAAGGTTCATTCCATCACCCGAAAGTACAGAGGGATCGTTCTTGGGAATCTAAAGGAAGACGAGGGTCGCATCGAAGCCGCCATCGGCAGACATCCGGTTGACCGCAAGAAGATGTCCACACGCAATCCCAATGGCAAACCGGCGGTGACCCATTATCGTGTGTTGGAACGTTTCGGGAAATATACGTATGCGGAATTCCAGCTGGAGACGGGACGCACCCATCAGATTCGTGTGCATATGAGCAGCATCGGCCATCCGCTGCTGGGCGACCGTGTATACGGTCCGGAAAAATGTCCGTTCAAGCTGCAGGGGCAGACACTGCATGCCATGGTCATCGGCTTCGTCCATCCGACCACGCAGCAGTACATGGAATTTACGGCTCCCTTACCGGAATATTTTCAGACTTTATTGCATAATTTGTAACTTATAAGATGTACTTTTTTCCTAAAATGCATTATAATAGAGTTAGCAAAAGATTTTAGCACTGTAACACAAGACAGAAAAGGCTAAGAAAAGGGGCGTGTGACATATGGCAATGAAAACGATTATTACAATAGGTCGTCAGACAGGCAGCGGAGGAAGAGAGATTGGTCAGAAACTGGCTGCAGATCTGGGCATCAAATGCTATGATAAAGAACTGTTAGAGCGGGCTGCGAAAGAGAGCGGTCTCTGTGAAGAATTATTCGAGAATCATGATGAGAAACCAACCAACAGCTTCCTGTATTCACTGGTGATGGATACCTATTCCTTTGGTTATTCTTCTTCTGCGTTTGCAGATATGCCAATCAACCACAAGGTATTTCTGGCACAGTTTGACACCATCAAAAAGATTGCGGCAGAAGGTCCCTGTGTGATCGTGGGACGTTGTGCGGATTATGCGCTGGAAGATAATAAGAACAGTCTTAGCATCTTTGTTCATGCAGATCTGGATACACGGGTGAAACGTATTAAGGCACTTCATGATCTCTCTGACGCGAAGGCAAAAGACATGATCCTCAAGACGGATAAAAAAAGAGCAAGTTATTACAATTATTACTCCAACAAAAAATGGGGCGATGCCGCAGGCTATCATCTTTCCATCGACAGTAGTGCCCTTGGTGTAGACGGTACCGTAGCACTGATAAAAGCAGCAGTAAAAATAAAGGAAGAGCAGGCTTAGACCTGTTCTTCCTTCTTTGTGTCCGGCTTTTCCCAACCCTTGATCTGGCTGTTTTGGATGGCGCGGAACATGCGGCTTCTGGCGCCCGGATTGTCCTGATTGAGCTGTCGCACCAGATTCTTTGCGTATTCCCGCTTGGTGTAGCCATCGATGGGGCAGGGGCTCTTCGCTATGGGCAGCTCCTGCTTGTGTGAAAATCCGATGATGTCCGTCTCGTCCATATACATGAGCGGACGTATGAGCGTCAGATCCATGCGGTCCAGATAAGTCACCGGGGCAAAGGTATGGATCCTTCCCTCGAAAAGCATAGAGAGCAACATAGTCTCGATAATGTCATCCTTGTGATGGGCATAGGCGACTTTGTTGCAGCCCAGTTTTTTGATGGCATCATTTAAGGCACCCTTTCGCATTTTCGCACAGAGTGAACAGGGATTGGTTTCCTGCCTTCTGTCAAAGACAATCTCAGCAATCTGTGTCTCCACGATGGTGTACGGAACTTCCAGATCCTCGCACAGGGCTTTTATTTTGCTCAAATCGAAGCCTTTGTGTCCAAGGTCGACTGTTATTGCCTCTATAGTGAAATGCTTCGGATAAAAGCGTTTCAGCGCGTGCAGCGCATAGAGCAGCGTCAGGCTGTCCTTGCCGCCGCTGATTCCCACAGCGATCTTGTCCCCTTCTTCAATCATCTGGTAATCATCTACCGCTTTTCTTGTACTGCTTAAAACCTGTTGTAATTTCATGAATATCTCCTCGTAAAACTTATTTCTGTTTTTAATCTTTTAAATTATACCACACACATATATTATATGGTATAATACTTTTGTTGATTTGAAATAATACAGTTCTGACGGGCAGATTATATACCGTCCAGCAACTATAAAATAGCAGGAGAGCAATTATTATGAAATTTCGGTGGGACAAAAAATATTTATATTGGGGAGTGACTGCTTTTAGTGTTGTTGCGGCAAGCATTCTCTTTTATTTCGGCATCTTTCATATGGACACCCTGAAAAAAGGACTGGGCATGATTTCCGGGATTTTCAATCCTTTGATCTATGGTGCGGCTATCGCATACCTGCTTAATCCGCTTATGGGCCTGATTGAGAGTCTTATTTACAGGATTTTCGATGCACGGGAATGGTCTCTTTCCAAAAAAGCAAAAAAGTACATACGTTTTTTCAGCGTTGGTGTTTCTGTTATTTTTGCAGCACTGATTATTTACGGATTGATTGCTATGCTGGTACCAGAAATTTTTGACAGCATTACCAACATTGTCGATAACTTTCCCCGCTATGTGGCCAACGTACAGAAATGGATCACCGCGACTTTTGAAAACAATGCGGCATGGGATGAGGCTTCTCTGGACGTGATCAACCGTTACTCCGCCATGCTGGAGAACTGGCTGACCAACGACATGATGCCGCAGATCAACAATATCGTGCGGAATCTTTCGTCCGGCGTGTTCGGTTTTCTTATTTTCATAAAAAACTTCCTGATTGGAGCCATTATTTCTATCTATATTCTGGCCAGCAAAGAGACCTTTGCAGCCAGAGGAAAACGGATTCTCTACGCTATCTGTAAAGTAGAATTTTCAAACAAGCTGATTCACAATCTGCGCTTTGTGGATGGTAAATTCGGCGGATTCATTATCGGGAAAGTGATCGACTCCATGATCATCGGTATTTTATGTTATATCTTTACCAGCATATTCGGCACACCGTATGCCCTGTTGGTCAGTGTAGTAGTGGGCGTGACGAATATTATCCCATTTTTTGGACCTTATCTGGGTGCTATCCCCAGTGCGTTCCTGATTCTGGTGGTTAGTCCCATCCAATGTCTGTATTTTGTTATTTTTATTATTATTCTGCAGCAGATCGATGGGAATTTTATCGGCCCACGTATTCTCGGAAGCTCCACCGGCATGTCAAGCTTCATGGTTATCGTAGCCATTCTGGTGGGAGGCGGCTTCTTTGGCATTATCGGTATGTTTGTGGGCGTTCCCATCTGTGCAGTTATTATCGCAATCTGTCAGGCCTGGATGGATAGGCGGATTGCCGCAAAAAAACTGCCCAATACCCTGGAGCCATATATTGACATGGACTCCATCGATCCGGAGACTATGCAGCCCATCGTGGAAAATACTTCCAAAGGAAAATATGTGGGTACGCTTTATGAGAATATGAAAAATGAAACTATACGAAGAAATGAAAAAGGAACAAAGCGAGAACACGACAAGAAAAATGACTCGGAAGATTAGCCTTGGCATTCTGGCAATTACACTTTGTTTATAAGAAAAAGAAACAGCGGTCGCTGTTTCTTTTTCTTATTTATCTTCCCGCAATCGCACGGCTCCAGCCGCGCGGCGCCTGCGGGAATCATCCATAGCCGCATAATGCTTTTTTGTTGTATTTACGTCTTTATGTCCCAGAACATCTGCAACCAGATAAATGTCCCCGGTCTCCTGGTAAAGGGCGGTACCGTAGGTGCTGCGCAGCTTGTGGGGCGTGATTTTCTTGGTCGTGGTGATCTCACGGGCATATTTTTTAACCAGATTTTCCACAGCCTGTACGCCCATTCGTTTGCGCTGGGTGGAATAGAAGAGTGCATGTTCGTGCCCGGCTATGGGTGTGATGCCTTTTCGAACTTCCAGATAATTCTGCAACGCAGTGGCTACCTCATCGCCAAAATAAACAACCATCTCATTTCCACCTTTTCGGGTGACTTTTATTCCATTATTTTTGAAATCCACATCCTCAATATCCAGTCCAACACATTCCGATACGCGAACGCCCGTTCCCAGCAGGAGAGTGACCAGTGCAAGATCACGTTCCTTTGTTTTTTCATAATACACACGTTTCTGACCAGTCAGATGATCGCCGCAGTGTTCGATATAATCCAGAAGCATGGCCGTCTCATCCGTGTCCAGCCGCACAATATTCTTGTCGTGGATCTTTGGCATATCAATTAATACGGTTGGATTGGTGGCGATCATTTCATGTTTGAAATAATACGCATAAAAGCTTCTCAGAGCCGAAATTTTGCGTTTTAAGCCACGTTCACCATTGGTGGTAACCTTGTCCTCATTATCACGATAAACCTTCAAATATTCCATATATTCCTCGATATCCAGTGCCTTGATCTGATCCAGGTCATCCAGCGTAATGTCTGTCATGGATTTGTTGCGAAAAGCAGGATTTTCACTTAATAAAAAATGAAAGAAAATCCGGATATCATAGGCGTAAGATATTTTTGTCTTAGCCGTGGTTGTTGGCCCAATAGCCCGGAAATAATCCCGCGCAAAGGGAGGCAGCATCTGCAGGACTTCCCGCAGTTTAAATGTATATTTGATATCAGTCTGTTCCCGATAAGATGATCCCTGATCCATAAAAAACCTCCTGAATACGGTATAATCCGTCATACCATATTATTATGTGTTTTGCTTCCTTATCTATTTGAAAAACTCGTGTTTGTCGTATAGATGTAATTCTAAATAAAGAATACCATTCCCGACTTAGTTTGTCAAATGCTTTATTCTCCTGTGTTTTCACACGTTGACGTGTGAATATTGTGTAATAAAAAACATGCAATAACTTTGACATTATCACATGTTTTTGTTGGAACGATGGGGTTCGTTCTCTTTGGGGATCAATCTATTGTCATTAGTATTTACTAATACAACTCTTATTTATAGTATGGTACACAGATATATTCGCCGGAATGTATCGTATCACCATTAATATGGTTGATGGATTTTATCTCTGCAATATAGTCTCTTTTATCAGAATAACCGGACGTCATATTTGCTTCGGCAATGGTCCATAGATTGTCATCCTGCTGGACCTGCACACTCTTGTAATATTTTGCTGCGTTGGAATTACTCTGGGCGCTGGTAGTCACCGCACCAGCTTTCACCATAGCGAAGCCCAGCATACACAGGCAGGCGGTCATTACAACTGCATACATCCATTTATTTCTACTCTTCTTTTTATAAGTACTCTTATTCATCTTATATACCTCCCTTAATGATCAGAATATGTGTTCGTGAACATTTGTTCTGATAAGTGTATTATAGTATCCGAACGTGCGTTTGTCAATGACTTTTATGAAAAAGTCGAACAAATATTCCGAATATGTGTTTGCATTATTGAGGGAGGTATGCTATCATTAGATTAATAAGAAAATATTGGAGGGAATACATATGTCCTACGGAAAAATCACACCAAAACAGACCGAGATTTTAGAATATATCAAAAGTGAAATATTAAACAGAGGCTTTCCGCCGGCAGTACGTGAGATCTGCGAGGCGGTAGATCTCAAGTCCACCTCTTCCGTCCATGCACACCTGGAGACCCTTGAGAAGAACGGTTATATCCGCCGCGATCCAACGAAACCGAGAGCCATAGAGATTATCGATGATAATTTTAATCTGGTGCGCCGGGAGGTCGTCAATGTTCCCATCGTTGGTACGGTAGCTGCCGGACAACCCCTGCTGGCCGTGGAAAATATCGACAACTACTTCCCTATCCCAGCCGAATTCATGCCCAATGCCGAGACTTTCCTTTTGAAAGTCAAAGGTGACAGCATGGTCAATGCCGGTGTGTTAGACGGGGACCTTGTTTTGGTAGAACAACAGACCACTGCCAGAAACGGCGAAATGGTGGTTGCCCTGGTGGAGGATTCCGCTACCGTAAAGACCTATTACAAAGAAAATGGCCATTTCCGCCTCCAGCCTGAGAATGATTACATGGACCCCATTATCGTGGAGGATGAGTTGACCATTCTGGGAAAAGTAAGAGGCGTTATGCGTTTCATGCACTAGTTTTACATAACAATATTATGTCAACTTATTAAACGGTAAAAAGAAAACAGCCGGCATATACCTTTTCCATGGTATACTGCCAGCTGGTTTTTGTTTTATCCTGTTACCAGGAAATCTTCAATATGTACAATTCATCATTATAAATATAACGGTACTCATAATTGGTGATGCCGTCCCATTCCATCTTCTTTCTCGCCGGAGCCTCAATAAGTCCCCCTTCATCAAAAATGGCTGTTTTGGCGGCACTATAACTGTCATAATCGGAAAACTTCATTTCTGTGGCAGCCTCCGCATTATTTACAGAATCCCACAGAGCCTGCGAGACGGTATCCTCATCGTACCCTTCATAGTACTTGTTCTGCAGCAGGTAATAATCATACTTTCTGGAATCGCATACGGGCACCGTATACGATCCGGAAGGTGTGTGGGATCTGGAAAGTTCCTCCGTTGTCAGACAGAGATAATCATAAGAGATCGCCGCGTCATCCAGTTCATCCCCTGACGCATAGGTGGGATCACCCCAGGTTGCATCCACCAGATAAAAGGCTCCATCAATCTCCACGCAGTTCCAGGCATGTTCTTCTGCCACACCGCCATCGCGCCATACAGTGCCTGTGATGTAGGAACACGGGATGCCCATCTTCGTCAGAAGATACTGAAAGGCTCTGGCATATCCGGCACATACCGATATATTGGTCACAAACACGCTCTGTATATTCTGATTCTGCACACCATCCATGGAATAGTCCGTATTCAGGATCACATATTCATAAGCAGCCTTGACTTTATCATAGTCTGAAGCATCCGCCGGTATGGTCTGCAAAAACTCCTCACACACCGCCTCAATCCGTGCCTTCACAGTCGGTATATCCCCAGCAGCCATATTAAACGTTGTCTTGACGTTCCAGTTCTGGGAAGATTCTTTCGCCGAAAAAGAAGCGACTCCATCCACCCAGAATAATTCCGGATGATCGGTGAGCACAGCAAAAAAGGCTTCCTGCACATCAAAGGACTCCGCAGCTGTTACATAGAAGGAATCCTTATATTGTTGCAAGCCGCCAAGTATCTGTCCGTATATTAATTTTTGCTCTTCTGAGACCTGATCGTAGGCAAAGCCGGATAATCCCTCCTGCAATGCTTCCGGTACAATCACATTTCCGCTCTTATCCCGCTCCTGAAAAAAAGTCTCCTCCACCCTGGCCATGATCCATTGACGATTCACCAGGATCATGGCCAGAAATGCAGTCAGAACAAGAAGTACGGTTATTTTACCTATTTTTCGTCGCATAATTCCTTCACATCAACCAGTTTTCCATCTCTCCAGATACGTTCCAGATCATAAAACAGACGATTCTCTTCGTCAAAAACATGCACCACGATATCGCCGTAGTCCATAAGCACCCAGGATGCCCCATGATAGCCTTCGATCTGCTTTGGCTCATAGCCTGCGCGTCCCAGCATCTCATCTACATTATCGACCAAAGCCTGCACCTGGTTCACATTGGAACCGCTGGCGATGATAAAATAATCAGCCAAAGTCGAAACGCTCTCTATATCAATGACTCTCAACTCCTGCGCTTTCTTTTCTTCCAGTGCTTCACATGCAATGCGGGCCATTTTTTTTCCGATTCTTTCCACTATATTACCTCCTGTAATTCTTTCTTTTCGTGTAAGTTCTTATAATAATCATACGCATGCTGCGTCATATCGTCAATACTTTTCGGATTCGCATTCAGATATTCCAGGGTATCCCTTGTAATCAGATAGATGCATTCATCCATATCCTCAAAGGCTATGCGGCGTATCACATCCAGATGAGCCGCCTTGTCGCGCTTTGGCTCGATATAGTCTGCGATAAAAACAATTTTTTCCAACGTACTCATTTCCGGCTTGCCGGTGGTGTGGTAGGTGATGGCACTCAATATCTCCACATTGGATACATTGTATTTCTGTGCTGCCACCCATGCACCCAGCTTCGCATGGAGCAGATAGGGACTTTCCAACTCAAACTTGGACACAGACAGATGATGCTTCCTGCATAATTTGATTTTCTTGTCGTTTGGTATATTCTTGGCGCAGTCATGCAAAAGACCTGCCACCTGCGCTTCGGTCACACTGCATCCATATTTCATAGCCAGTGCCGCACAGGTATAACGCACCCCCTGTGTGTGTTCAAATCGCTCTTTGTCGATATATTTCTTGACGGTTTTTTCCATCTTCCTCAAATCATATGTCACATTTTCCATGTTCATTACAGTCCTTATACATATTGTTTTCCCGGATATAGTCAATCACCGAATCAGGAACATAGTATTTCAGCGTCCGTTCCTCTTCTACCCAGGTACGAAGTGTATTGGAAGATATATCGATATTCAGCGAATCCAATTTCAAAAAAGTACCATGGAATTTTTGCTGTAAATGCGCAATGACCTTATCCAGTTTTTCATTTGGTGCGTGATTCCTGGTGGCGATAACAAGGGAACAGCTGTCACATATTTTCTGCGGCTCTCGCCACTGTTCAAAATCAAAAAGAGAGTCTGCGCCGATAATAAAATAGTACGCACAGTCCTCGTGAGCCGCCCTCAGACGCTCTAACGTACGATAGGTAAAGGAATACCCATCTTCATTCATTTCTTCCAGAGAAAGGGCAAAATGGGGATTGTCCGCGATGGCTCTCGAAACCATATCGATACGCTGCCGGTCCGTCGCCCTGCCTTCTCTGTGCTGCTTGTGGGGCGGATTGCCGGCGGGCATAAAATACACCTTGTCCAGCCCGTACTGCTCATACGCCGTCTCACCCAGAATCAAATGTCCTATGTGGATGGGATCAAAGGTCCCGCCCATTAGTCCAATCTTCTTTTTTTTCATGGTAAAGTTATTTTCCTCTTATCTTCTTTTCCCTGTTTATATAAGACGATTTTCTTGCCGATCACCTGTACCACTTCGCTGTGGGTACGCTCCGCCAGCATCTGTGCCAGCACCTTTGGATCATCCGCACAGTTTTGCAGTACATGGATCTTGATCAGTTCCCGTGCTTCCAAAGCTTCCGCCACGGATTTGGTGTTTTCCGGCGTCACGCTGGACTTGCCCAGCTGCAGGATCGGGTCCATGGTCATAGCCAGGCCCTTTAAATAAGCTCTCTGTTTGCTTGTCATATTTTTCTTGTCTCCTATTTGTAATAATCAAATTCAAAACCATACATTTTCACAGTGTCACCCTCTTCAATGCCGGCTGCCACCAGTTCATCCAGTATGCCGGTATTTTTCAGGAAGCGCTGGAAAAAGGCAAATCCTTTTTCGGATTCCAGATTGGTATACCCAAGCATCTTCTCAATACGCGGACCTTCCACGATGAATTTGTGTTCATCCGACTCGTCTCTGGTCACCGTATGAGGCAGATTCTCCTGAAAAAGTGCATCCTCCGGGAAAAATTCCTGTTCAAAAACGATGGGTTCTGCTTCGATGTTGTCTAACAGTTCCTTCACATAATACAGCAGTTCCCGCACGCCCTTGCCTGCTACCGCTGAGATAGCAAAAACCTTAATGCCCTTGGGTTCGAACTCTGCACGCAGTTTCTCCACCGGATCCTCGTCACCCGGATAGATCACATCGATCTTGTTTGCAGCAATCACCTGCGGTCTCGCCGCGATCTCCGGATTGTATGCCTCTAATTCTTTGTTGATGGTATAAATATCCTGTATGGGGTCACGCCCTTCCGTGGATGCCGCATCCACCATATGGATCATGACGCGGGTACGCTCAATATGACGCAGGAACTCATGTCCCAGACCAACACCTTCAGAAGCACCCTCAATCAGTCCAGGTATATCTGCGATGACAAAGCCATCTCCGCCGTCCAGATCCACCACACCCAGATTCGGATTCAGGGTGGTAAAATGATAATTGGCAATCTTTGGTGTTGCATTGGTCACTCTTGAAAGGAAGGTAGATTTGCCCACATTGGGGAATCCCACCAGCCCTACATCCGCGATGACTTTCAGTTCCAGCCGTACTTCCAGTTCCTGTGCCGGTACGCCTGGCTGCGCGTATTTCGGTGCCTGCATGGTAGGTGTGGCGTAATTCATATTGCCCTTGCCGCCCCTGCCGCCCAGCAAAACGGTCTGTCTTCTGTTGTCACCGGACATATCTGCGATGACCTTGCCGCTCTCTGCATCCAGAATAACCGTTCCTTCCGGCACTTTCAAGACAATGTCTGTTCCGTTGCCGCCATGGCATCGCCTCTTACCGCCTGCTTCGCCGTCCTGTGCCGAGAACTTTCTCTTATGACGATAATCCGCCAGCGTATTCAAGCCTTCATCCACCTCAAAAATAACATCGCCGCCTTTACCGCCGTTGCCTCCGTCCGGACCGCCATTGGGGACATACAGTTCCCTGCGGAAACTCACATGTCCGTCCCCGCCCTTGCCGGAGCGAATCAAAATCTTTGCTCTGTCTGCAAACATCTATTTACCTCTTTCTTTCAATACTCTGCCTTTATATTCCAAGTCCATTGCATGAATGGAACTAATTTACCATATAGTATATAACATTTTTACTGAAAAAAACAGGCTTCAAATCTAATAAGATTCGAAGCCAGTCCTTTTTTCTTATTCTGCTGTTACAGGAACGATAGAAACCTGTTTCTTATCTCTTCCTTTT
>JAQUWF010000122.1 GCA_028692975.1 Lachnospiraceae bacterium | reverse complement strand
TTGGAGCAGATTTATGTAGAAAGTATAAGGAATCACAGGTTGTGATTAATGCGGTAGAGTCCCATCATGGCGATGTGGAACCTGAGACATTGATTGCATGTATTGTACAGGCTGCAGATGCTATTTCAGCTGCAAGACCAGGTGCAAGACGTGAGACCCTGGAAACATATACCAACAGATTAAAACAGTTAGAAGACATCGCAAATGAATTTAACGGTGTCGAAAAATCTTTTGCTATTCAGGCAGGCCGAGAGGTTCGTATCATGGTTATTCCGGAAACAGTCAACGATGCCAATATGGTATTGCTGGCAAGAGACATTTCAAAACAGATTGAAGCTGAATTGGAATATCCGGGACAGATCAAGGTGAGTGTAATAAGAGAAAGCCGCGTAGTAGATTACGCGAAATAATGCAAAAAAGCATTTGAGATCGGAAACGATATCAGATGCTTTTTTTTATGGAGTCCCTTCTACTGGTAATAGGAAAAATCCGCAGACATAAACTGATAAGGGGTGCTTTATGGGAAAACAGTGGAACAGATGCTTTTTTTTATGTGGGTATGTGATTGGCTGTGTCATATGTCTGACGATGCAGAGGCAAAACGTATACTGGCTGAATGAAACAGTTGACATAACTCAAAAACTTACTCTTTCAGTCATGGTGCTGCTCTGGGTAGTTTCATTTTTTACATGGATTTATCGAGGGGTGCTTTTGGGTGTAGGCCTGTGTTTTGGAGGTGTAATTACACAGATTATTCTACATCAGGGAATCGCCGCCTGTTGTATTTTGACGATTTATAGTATGCCATATGTTGTTTTTTGGTATATTTGGAAAAATATTTTACAAATAATTGTAAAATTTTTTTCTGCAAAAATTACAACATCTAGTGCGAATTAGGTTACATAATTCGATATTTAGTTATAAATGAGTGTCTGCTCAAAAAAATGAACTTTTGGGGAAAAAATAAGGTTTGCTTTTCTCAAAATAGTTGCTTATAATAGTTTTACACGAAAAATTGAAGGGTGAATTGCGTGGGGAACACCAAAGAGAGGGAATCTTGACGTAGTATGGAAAAAGCAATTCAAAAGTTTATTGAATATATACATAAGACGAAAAAAACGTCTGCCAATACAGAAATATCTTATGAGCGGGATTTGAAAAAGTTAAGCACATATTTGAAGGAACAGGGTATTACAGAATGGGGAACTGTAAATGCAACTAATTTAAATTCTTATATGTTGTATATGGAGCGGGAGAAATTTGCTCCCTCAACCATATCCAGAAGCGTAGCTTCTATGAGGGCTTTTTTTCAATACCTGCAGAAACAGAATATAATGGAGTCGGATGCAACAGAACAGTTAAAGCCGCCCAAAATAGAGAAGAAGATGCCGGAGATTCTTTCCATAGAGGAAGTAGATCTTTTATTAAATCAACCCAAAAAGAATACGGCAAAAGGCATGCGTGATCGCGCTATGCTGGAACTACTCTATGCTACCGGTATCCGCGTCAGCGAATTGATCCATCTGCGGCTGGAGGATGTGAATCTCCAGATGGGCTATCTCAACTGCATCGATGGGGACAAAGAGCGGATTATTCCCTTCAGCAACACGGCCAGACGCACATTGAGCACCTATCTGGATAAGGCGCGGGAAGATCTTCTTTCCGGGCAGGAGACCAGTCTTTTGTTTACCAACTGTTCAGGCAAATCCATGAGCAGGCAGGGATTCTGGAAGGTTCTGAAAGGATATGCAGCGGACGCAAAGATCGAGCGGGACATTACCCCTCATACGCTGCGGCATTCTTTTGCGGCACATATGATTCAGAACGGTGCGGATTTAAAGAGCGTCCAGGAAATGCTGGGGCATTCCGATATATCTACGACGCAGATGTACGTGAATATGAGCATCCATAAGATACGGGATGTGTACACGAAAGCACATCCGAGAAAATAAAAAAGCGGTGGAAACCAAAAGTTTCCGCCGCTTTTACGTTTCTAGCACATATCTGCAATAGTATAAATCAATTCTTCTGAATCTTTCCAGCCCAGGCATGGGTCGGTGATGGACTTGCCATATACGTGGTTTGCGATGCCGATCTTCTGGCAGCCTTCCTCCAGATAACTTTCAATCATAATGCCCTTGACCAGTTTTCGGATATCGGCAGATTCCATACGGCTGTGCAGTACTTCTTTGGTGATACGGATCTGCTGTGCGAACTGTTTGTTGGAATTAGAGTGGTTTGCATCCACGATAGTAGCCGGGTTCTTCAGATCACGCTCGTTGTATTTTTCCAGTAATAACTGCAGATCCTCATAATGATAGTTGGGGATCGCATTGCCGTGTTTATTTACAGCTCCGCGGAGAATCGTATGAGCCAGCTCGTTTCCGGAAGATTTTACTTCCCAGTTACGATAAATGAAGGTGTGGCTGCCCTGAGCGGCTACAACAGAATTCATCATAACGGAAAAATCTCCGCTGGTAGGGTTTTTCATACCGGCAGGAATATCGATGCCGCTGACGGTAAGGCGGTGCTGCTGGTTCTCCACGGATCTTGCACCAACGGCCACGTAAGAAAGAATGTCGTTGAGGTACTGCCAGTTCTCCGGGTAGAGCATCTCATCTGCTGAGGTCAGACCGAATTCTTCCACAGCGCGTATATGCATTTTACGGATAGCAACCAGTCCGGCCAGAAGATCCGGCTTCTTTTCAGGATCCGGCTGATGCACCATACCCTTGTAGCCTTCCCCGGTGGTACGTGGTTTGTTGGTATAGATACGAGGAATCAAGATCAGACGGTCGGATACCTTTTCCTGCACCCTTGCCAGACGGCTTAGGTAGTCGCAGACTGCATCTTCATTGTCCGCAGAGCAGGGACCGATGATCACCAGGAATTTGTCAGACTGTCCTGTAAAAACTTTGCGGATCATGGCGTCACGTTCTTTTTTTATTGCAACAACCTTTTCTGAAACCGGATACTGTTCACGGATCTGAGCAGGTGTTGGTAATTTCTCTACAAATGTAAAACTCATAATAATCTCCTTCGTTCCTTTTATTTTATGGTAACTGTTCAGTACCTGACCAGTTACGATTCGAAAATCCATGAAAATCGCCTGCGCGATGGGATTTTCTCACGCCTGAATCATTTTCTTACGGTCAGCGCAGTAAATGCGCAGACCTACTGAATAGTTACATTTTATGCAACATCATTATAGTACAATGTTTTTGCCTTGTCGATGTCATTTTCCTTTTTTTTCGTTTTTTAATACGTACAATCCGCAGGCAGAAGCAAAAATCTCGCTGGTCAGCAGACCATAAAGGTAGCCGCGGATACCAACCTGTGGAACAAAAAAGAGGATACAGGCGATACGGATGACGAGGCTGCTGAAATTAATGCGGAAATTTGCCATTGTTTTCCCAAGGCCGTTTAAGATGCTTGCGACAGTGATGTTCAGATAGAGAAAAGGACAGATGAAAGAGAGGGTGCGGATATATGCACCACAGTCCGCATCCTGGAAAATCGCGGTACCAAGAGGCTTTCCAACAGTAAAAAAGAAAAGTGTGGAGAGAATGCCAAACAGTACCGAATAAAACTGCGTTTTATGTATGACCTTCCGGACACCTGCATGATTGCCACGGGCCTGCTCTTCAGCTACGGTAGGGAGCAGCAGGGTGGAGACGGAGTTAGTGATCGCCGTGGGAAACAAAAGAAAAGGAAGCGCCATACCAACCAGAACACCGAAGACACTAAGGGCATCATCGCCGGACAGACCATAGGAACGAAGGCATGCCGGTATCAGTATGGCTTCCAGACTATGCAGCAGGTTCAGGGATAATCGGTTCAGCGTGATGGGGTAGGAGAGCAGGAACAAATTTTTTGCTATGATCCTGCGGTCTATACAGGGACTCGTGGGCTTTGGCCGCTTTTTTTTGTCACGGCGCAGACAGCAAAAGGAAAACAGGGCGGCACCTGCCTCGCTTACCACGGAACCAGCCACGGCAATAATGGGAGTGACTGCAAGATGCTGATTTTGAAGAATCTGACAATAGCCATACGCGATGCCAAGCCGGATGATTTGTTCCAGAATCTGGCTGGTGGCAGGAATGAATGTTGCCTTCTGTGCGTAATAATAACTATTGATGCAGGCGTGTATGGTGCAAAAAGGCAGTGCACAGGACAATAGCCGCAGAAGCGGGATACATTCCGGTTCACCGAAGAGGCACAGACTGATCCAGTCCGCATTCATAAAAAGAAACAGGTTGAGCAGGACTGCCGGGATCGTGGATAAAAGCAGTCCCATACGCAGGATGCAGCGGGCCTGACCGTGGTCGTTCAGGGCTATCTGTGCGGCAATCTGCCTGGTCATGGCGGTGGCAATCCCAGAAGCAGCGATACAGAAACACAGTGTAAAGAGAGGAGATATCAGCTGGTATAGTCCGATCCCCTGGGATCCGATGGCGCGGGAAAGAAAGATGCGGTAGAAAAAGCCCAGAAGGCGGCAAAGCAGGCTGGATCCTGTGAGAAGGGCTGTGCCCATAATAAGCGGATGTCTGACTTTCATACAATCACCCCCGATAGATTCTTTGTAATATATTCAAAGTAATCCCTTGACATTACAAACGGGTGGTGGTATTCTTTTTTTAAAATAAATCTGAGTAATTTAGTCGGAATTAAAAGAGGTGATAAAATGAAGTTGTCAACCAAGGGCCGTTACGGTCTGAGAGCGTTGATTGATTTGGCTTTGTATAGTGAGAAAGAAGCGGTCTGCATACAGAGTATTGCGACCAGACAAAATATATCAGAAAGTTATCTGGAACAACTGGTACGGAAATTAAAGAAAGCCGGACTGGTGACCAGTGTTCGTGGTGCAGGAGGCGGATATCGTCTTGCCAGGCCTGCCAGTGAGATTTCTGTTGGGGATGTCCTGCGGGCGCTGGAGGGTGATCTGGAGGCAGTGACCTGTATGGGGACAGATGCACATGGGTCATGCGGCAGTTCTGACCAGTGTGTGACAAAATATGTCTGGCAGCGTATTAATGATAGTATAACCGACGCGGTGGATACCATGATGCTGGATCAGCTGGTGGAAGAAAGCCGTAAATTACGGGAGCAGGGAAAAATAAGCACACAGCCGTGTGAGAATCAGGAGTGATAGAAAGATGGGAAAAATGATTTATTTAGATAATGCAGCAACGACAAGAACAGCAACGGAAGTAGTGGATGCCATGCTTCCATACTTTACCGAAAATTATGGCAATCCATCCAGCATCTATGAGATCGCAGGAAAAAGCAAAGAGGCGATCACCAAAGGCCGTGAGCAGATTGCGGAAGTCCTAAACGCAAAACCAGAAGAAATCTACTTTACCGCCGGAGGCAGCGAGGCAGACAACTGGGCATTAAAGGCAACTTTTGAAGCCTATGCAAAAAAGGGCAATCACATCATTACCACAAAAATAGAGCACCATGCGATCTTGCATACCTGTGATTATCTGGAGTCCAAAGGCGCCAAGATCACGTATCTGAATGTGGATGAGAACGGCGTGGTAAAACTGGATGAGCTGGAAGCGGCAATTACGCCGGAGACCATATTGATTTCCATTATGTTTGCCAATAATGAGATTGGGACGATCCAGCCGATTAAAGAAATCGGCATGATTGCAAAAGAGCATGATATCTTATTCCATACAGATGCGGTGCAGGCTTTCGGCCAGGTACCTATCGATGTGGATGAATGTAACATCGACATGTTAAGTTCCAGCGGACATAAGATCAACGGACCGAAGGGTATCGGCTTCCTCTATATCCGCAAGGGCGTGAAGATCCGTTCCTTTATTCACGGAGGCGCCCAGGAGCGCAAGCGCCGTGCAGGTACGGAAAATGTTCCGGGCATCGTAGGCTACGGTGTTGCGGCAAAGCGTGCGGCAGATACTATGAAGGAGCGCACCGCAAAAGAAATCGAACTGCGTGATTACATGATTGGGCGTGTCCTGAAAGAAATTCCATATTGCAGATTAAACGGTGATCCGGTAAAACGTCTGCCTAATAATATAAATATCAGCTTCCGCTTTGTAGAAGGCGAGTCACTTCTGATCATGCTGGATATGGAAGGCATTGCAGCCTCCAGCGGCTCCGCCTGCACCTCAGGCAGCCTAGATCCATCCCATGTACTGCTGGCTATCGGCCTGCCCCATGAGATCGCCCACGGCTCCCTGCGCATGACCATAAGCGAGGAGACTACCAGAGAAGATCTGGACTTTACCCTGGAAGTCATCAAAAAGACCATAGACCGCCTGCGCAGCATGTCACCATTATATGAAGACTTTATCAAGAAGCAGAAAAAATAAGGGCATTGGGTAAAAAATGGAAAATTTGTTCCTTCTTACCCACAAAATAGTATAAAAAGAGTATCTGTGGGTAAGGCAAAAAGAAGAGGTTCTTCATTACCCAAACAGGTAAAATAGTATTCTGAAATCATAGTGTTTTGGGCAATGGAATGATGATTTTTGTCTGAATTACCCAAAATAGTATAAGGCACATAGAAAAAACAGTAAAATAGAACATCCAGAAAAGGAGAACAATTATGTATACAGAAAAAGTAATGGATCATTTTCAGAATCCAAGAAACGTAGGAGAAATCGAGGGCGCCAGTGGCGTTGGAACAGTGGGGAATGCAAAATGCGGTGATATCATGCGTATTTACCTGGATATCGATGACAATCAGATCATTCAGGATTGTAAGTTTAAGACCTTCGGCTGTGGAGCGGCAGTAGCTACCAGCAGCATGGCAACCGAACTGGTGAAAGGAAAGAGTATCTACGAGGCACTGGAAGTGACCAACAAGGCCGTTATGGAGGCTCTGGACGGTCTGCCGCCAGTCAAGGTACATTGTTCTCTGCTGGCGGAGGAAGCCATCCATGCGGCGCTCTGGGACTATGCAGAGAAGCATGACATCAAGATCGAGGGCTTGAGCAAACCAAAGTCTGATATTCACGAAGGGGAAGAAACAGAAGAGGAAGAATATTAATGAGCAAAGGAACCGTAGTAGTAGGCATGTCCGGTGGTGTGGACTCCTCGGTGGCAGCTTATCTGCTGAAAGAGGAAGGCTACGACGTGATCGGCGTGACCATGCAGATCTGGCAGGATGAGGAAGAGACGCTGCAGCAGGAAAACGGCGGATGCTGTGGGCTCTCTGCTGTGGAAGATGCCAGAGGAGTGGCGCAGACACTGGATATCCCATATTATGTGATGAATTTCAAATCGGAATTCAAAGAGCATGTCATCGATTATTTTATAGAAGAATATAAGGCAGGGCGCACACCCAATCCATGTATCGCCTGTAATCGATATGTAAAGTGGGAATCACTGCTGAAACGAAGCCTGGATATCGGTGCAGACTATATTGCCACCGGACATTACGCCCAGGTGGACCGGCTGCCAAATGGCCGATACGCCCTGAAAATGTCGGCTACCGCCCAAAAGGATCAGACCTATGCCCTGTATAATCTGACCCAGAAGCAGTTGTCCCACACATTGATGCCTGTGGGTGCGTATACAAAAGACCAGATCCGTGAGATGGCAGAAAAGATCATGCTGCCCGTGGCACATAAGCCGGACAGCCAGGAAATCTGCTTCGTGCCGGACAATGATTATGCAGGCTTTATCGAAAAGAGTACCAACCAGAAGATAGAACCTGGGAATTTTGTGAATGCTGCCGGCGAGGTCATCGGTCAGCATAAGGGCATCGTACATTATACCATCGGCCAGCGGAAGGGCCTCAATCTGTCCATGGGCCATCCTGTATTCGTGCTGGCTATTCGCCCAGAGACCAACGAGGTGGTTATCGGGGAGAATGAAGATTTGCTCGCGACCACACTTAGGGCCGACCGTCTGAATTTCATGTCTGTGGAAAAACTGGACGGGGAGAGGGAGGTGCTGGCAAAGATCCGCTACAACCACAGAGGTTCTCTGTGTAAAATCCGCATGGTCGGCGAAGATCAGATCGAGTGCCGGTTCTATGAGAAGCAGCGTGCGGTCACACCGGGACAGGCTGTTGTATTCTATGATGGTGAATATGTATTAGGAGGAGGCACTATTATATGTTAGCAGACATGCATATGCACACACATTTTTCCACAGACAGCCATGCGGATATGAATGAGATGGTGGAACAATCTATCCGTGCAGGCATTCCGTCTATCTGTTTTACTGACCATATAGACTGGGAGTTTCCTGAGGAAGGCGTCGTATTTGATTTCGATATCCATGAATATGAGAAAGCCATACAGGAAGCCAGAGCACGCTATGGTAAAGACATCCAGATCGGTATGGGCGTAGAACTGGGCATGCAGCCGCAGCTGGTCTGTCCCTATATGAAACTGCTGGAGGAACATCCTTTTGACTTTGTTATTGGTTCCATGCATTTGGTGAATGGTCGTGACCCATATTACCCGGAGGCATTTGCGGGCCGCAGCGACCGGGAGGTGTACCGGGATTATCTGGAGGGCACCCTGGAGAACATAAAGGCTTTTCATGGCTTTGATTCGCTGGGACATCTGGATTATGTGGTGCGCTATGGGCAGCATAAAGCAGAAGAGTACAGTTATGAAGCATTTTCCGATGTGATCGACGAGATATTAAAACAGCTGGTGAAGGACGGAAAAGGACTGGAAATCAACACGGCAGGGCTGCGTAAGGGCCTTGGCTTTCCCAATCCGCATCCCCAGGTGATGAAACGTTTTCGCGAACTGGGCGGAGAGATCGTGACCGTTGGCTCTGATTCCCATAAGCCCTACAGCATCGGCTATGATTTTGACAAAGCAAAGGATATTTTGCTGGAATGTGGATTTTCTTATTACACCCAGTTTCGGGAGAGAAAACCGGACTTCATAAAGATTTAACCAAATGTTTCCTACAATTTTCAAAAAATACCTTGAATTCTTGCATTAAATTAGGTACAATACTAAGAAGGTTGATGTTTCTTTAACAAAGATTAAGGAAATTCAAATAAAACACTTTTAGGAGGAATTACAATTATGGCAGTAAAAGTAGCAATTAATGGTTTTGGACGTATTGGACGTCTTGCATTCAGACAGATGTTCGGACATGAAGGTTCAGAAGTAGTAGCTATCAACGATTTAACAAGCCCTAAGATGCTGGCTCATTTATTAAAATATGACTCATCACAGGGTAAATACGAACTGGCTGACAAAGTTTCTTACAGCGATGATTCTATCACAGTTGACGGCAAAGAAATCAAAATCTACAAAGAAGCAGATGCTAACAACCTTCCATGGGGAGAAATCGGCGTAGACGTAGTTCTGGAGTGTACAGGATTCTATACCTCTAAAGACAAAGCACAGGCTCATATCAATGCAGGTGCTAAAAAAGTTGTTATTTCAGCTCCAGCTGGAAACGACCTGCCTACTATCGTATACAATGTTAA
>JAQUWF010000121.1 GCA_028692975.1 Lachnospiraceae bacterium | reverse complement strand
ATAACAACAACAGTTCAGGTTCATCTTCTTCTATGAACGTTCCAGAGGCAAAAAGTGCTATGAACCGTTTTAAAATGGAAGTAGCCAATGAATTGGGTGTTCCGTTAAGCGATGGCTACAACGGAAATCTGACCTCAAAAGAGAACGGTTCCGTAGGCGGTTATATGGTCAAAAAAATGATCGAACGCCAGGAAAGAGAAATGGCTAACGGAAATACCGACAGCCAGCGTTAGTAAACAAAATCGAACAAAAAAAGTGGGTTCTGCTTGTGCAGAGCCCACTTTCCAGTTACGAAACTCAATATTAGATGTCTAAGCTTCCAGTAATATCTCCATTAATTACATAATATGCCTGAAACTCTTCCGGTTTTATGTAAATTTTAATATCTTTGATTTCGCTTTCTTTCTTGCCCATATCTGTAGTCCAGATATCTTTTACTTTTGCGAGAACGTCTTTTGCAGCAACTTCACGTCCGGCAAACTGAATCACAACTTCCTGTGCTGCTTCTTTTTTTACAGTAGTTCTTTTTGCAGCCGGTTTCTTCGCAACAGGTTTCTTTGCAGCCGGTTTCTTTGCAACAGGTTTTTTCGCTTCTGTCGTTTTCACTTCTGTTTTTGTCGTTGGTGCTTTTGCAGCAGCTTTTGTCTCAACTGCTTTTGCTTCGGTTACTGTTTTTTCTGTCGTTGTCTTTTTAGCTGTTGTTTTTGGAGCAACCTCTTTTTTTGCAACTTCCTGCACTGGTGCTTTTACTGGTGCTGCTGATGTTGCGGTAACTTTTTTTTCAGCCATAATACAAATCCTCCTCTTGAAAAACAATGTTTCCTCAAAACCCATAATACATTGTTTTCCAGTATATTTCAAGTATAATTCCGTTTTTTATTCTACGCTCTTCATAGATTCGACCATATCAATCTTCTTCAATTTGAAATGCATCGCCAGATTGACCAGTGCAGAAAAGACAAAAGTGAGTGCAATACTGATCAGATAACTGCGCAGATAAATATCCCTTCCAAACATCATAATATCGATTTCCGCTGTGATAATAATAAACCGGTGCATCAGCCATCCAAAGCCCAGACCAAAGATACTTCCTATACCGGTCAGCCAGATATTTTCCCTGAGCACATACTGGGAGACCTCTCCCTCATAAAATCCCAGGACCTTCAAGGTGGCCAGTTCCCGCTTCCGCTCACAGATATTGATGTTATTCAGATTATACAGGACCACAAAGGCCAGAAGCCCTGCGGAGATCACCAGCACATAGATCACAGAGTCCATGCTCTTTAGCATGTTGGCAATACGCTCTGAGACAGAACGTACAAAACTTACATTACTGGCCGCCGGATAATCCATGATCTCGCTGCGCAGCTGATCCTCCGTCTGTTCATCCGTCTTCGCCATGGAAAACAGGATCTGTCCGTACTCTGGCTGTTCCCCATAAAGCTGCGCATACAGCGTCGGTGTCATGTAAATGTAATGATAAAAATAATTTTCCACGATGGCACCCACGGTCACCTCCACCTGGCTGGTGTCACCGTCCAGGATAAACACAGTATCTCCCACCGAAAGTTCCATAAGCTTCGCCAATTTTTCCGTGATAATCACATGGGAGTCATCCATCTTATAAGTGTCTCCGCTGATGCGGTCCCGCAAGGTCACATAATCTTTTATGTCCTCCGGATTCTGTGGAACCATCAGATAAGCGCTCCATTTTTCCGTACTTTGCTTTACATCCACCGTTGACATATCTATTTTTATCGATTTGTCAATCGCTTTGTTCTCCGCCAGTTCAGTGGTCAGTTCCTTCTGATCCTCCGCTGATGCATCCGTATCGATGGTTATCGTTCCGTTGTAGAGACAGACCTTTCCGTATTGCCTGTCACCGATCGCCATGATGGAGTCCCGCAGGCCGAAGCCTACCAGAAGCAGTCCCATGCAGCCGCCAATGCCGAATACGGTCATAAAGAATCTTTTCTTGTAGCGGAACAGATTCCGGAAGGTAGCCTTCATGGAAAAGTTCAGGTGCTTCCAGATAAACGTCACACGTTCCAGCAGTATCCGCTTGCCGGACTTAGGTGCCTCCGGGCGCATGAGCTTCGCCGGTACACTGATGGTTTCTTTGTAGCAGGCGAATACCGTCGCCAGCACGGTACATCCGGTAGCCATCGCCGTGGACAGTATGGAATACGTATGATGCATGGGCGAGAGTACCGTGGGCAGGTTGTTGTAGAGTATCCCGTACGCCTTGATGATGACCACCGGCAGCAGTTTCTGTCCCAGCACAGTGCCAAGCAGGCTTCCTGCCAGAGTGGCAGACAGAGCATACAGAATATACTTGGATGCGATGATGCCGTTGCTGTATCCCAGGGCCTTTAGGGTCCCGATCTGCATACGGTTTTCTTCCACCATACGGGTCATGGTCGTCAGACAGATCAGTGCTGCCACCAGAAAAAAGATCACCGGAAAGACATTGCCGATAGCTGCGATACGCTGGGCATCCTGCCCATATTCCACATAGGTCTGGATGCTGTTTCTGTTCAGCACATACCAGGTAGGCACCTCCAGATCTGCCAGTTCTTTCTCCGCATCGGTGATCTCCACCTCCGCATCACTGATCTCTGTTTCCGCATCCGCAGACTTGGTATCGTACTCCTCCTGTGCATCGTTAAGTTCCTGCTCTTTATCCGCCAATTCCACCTTGGCGTCCGCAAGTTTCTGCTCCCCATCTGCCAATTCTGCTTTGGCATCTTTCAGTGCCTCCGCGCCATCATTGATTTCTTTCTGTTTCTCATCCAGGGTGGCCAGTGCATCGGCAAGTTGAGCCTTTCCCTTCTCGATCTGGGCTGCGCCGTCCTCCAACTGGGCACTTTTTTCCTCTATGGTCTGCTGGGAAGCCTGAATTTTTGCCGCAGCCTCCGCCAACTGTTCCCTGCCTGCTTCCAGCTGCTCTTTTGCAGCCTGCAGTTGCTGCTGCAGCGCCTTATACTGGGCGATCTGTTCCGCCAAAAGACCTGGCTGGGTCAATGCCGCCGTGACCTGTTCCAGCTGGGGCGCATAGGTGCTGTTCCACTCGGCATCCTGCTGGTCAAAGGCCGCCTTCTGGGTGTTGTATTCCTCAATACCCTGATTTAATTCCTGCCTGCCTGACTCCAATTGTGCCCAGCCGTCGTTTATGGATGCTACCTGTTCATTCAGTGCAGCCACATTCTGATCGTAGGTCTCGTAACCATCATTTATGGCTTTCTGGCCGTCGGCCAGATCCTGTTCCTTTTCATGAATGGTCTGTTTTGCATCGACCAGTTCCTGTTCCTTGTCTGTAATCTCCTCCCAGCCATCGGCGATCTTTTGTCTTCCGTCGGCCAGTTCCTGCTCAGCATCGGTCAGTTCCTGTTTCGCGTCGGATATTTTTTTCTTCGCCTCATCAATCTGCTGATTCCCATCCGCCTGCAGCGTAGCATAGCGGATCTCACATCGTTCTTCATCGATTTCATCGATAGCATCCGAAACTTTCTTTACGCAGTCATCATAGGCATCCGAATAACACACATACTGATCCGCACCTGCCACCTTGATGCTGGCTTCTGTATAGACATCCAGACTAAAGGCTTCTTTTGGCACGATGACGAAACTGGAGAGCTGCCCTGTACCGATAGTGCTGGTACCACGCTCCAGACTGAGATAATAAGGGCTGTTGCCCACACCTACTATGGTGAAGGTATCGCCCTTGAGCGTATCGCCCAGATTGTCGTCCTCCGCCGTTACTGTAATGGTATCGCCTATGGTCAGCCCACCTGACTTTTCAAGGAAATTCGCATCCACCAGACATTCATCTGCCTGCTCCGGCATGCGTCCCTGGGTAACCTGTATCTGATTGAGGGATTCGGTCATGGAATTAAGCCGTAAGATCAGCTGCTGCTGATTCACCGTACAGAATACATCGGTGCTGTAAGATGGCTCCACCTGTTCCACACCGTTGATCTTTGCCAGGACATCCACATCCTCCTTAGTCAGCCCCAGCGTGGATACAATACGGATATCCATAAGACTGGCATCGTCAAAATAGGCATCCGCAGACAGTTCCATATCGGGGCTGGTCGCACGGATCCCGGCAAAGAAAGCTACACCGAGCAATACGATCAGGAGTATGGACAGAAAGCGGTTGCGGCTTTTTTTCACTTCCATAAAAAATTCTTTGATCAACATATGTTTCTTCATAGGCGCCACCTGACTACCATTCGATTTCTTCTACGGGCATAGGATGTTCATTGATCTTCTGGCTGGATACCTTACCGTTTTTGATCTTGATAATACGATCCGCCATGGGTGCGATCGCCGTGTTATGGGTGATCACGATAACCGTCATTTTATGTTTTCTACAGGTGTCCTGCAGCAGTTTCAGGATTGCTTTGCCAGTACTGTAATCCAGTGCACCGGTAGGTTCGTCGCAGAGAAGCAGTTTTGGATTTTTCGCCAGAGCACGGGCGATGGCCACGCGCTGCTGTTCACCGCCGGAAAGCTGCGCCGGGAAATTGTCCATGCGCTCCGACAGTCCCACCCGGATCAGCACTTCCTCCGCATCCAGCGGCCTCTGGCAGATCTGGGTAGCCAGCTCCACATTCTCTTTCGCCGTAAGATTCTGCACCAGATTATAAAACTGGAACACGAATCCAATATCATTTCTCCGGTAGGACGTAAGCTTCCGCCCGCGGTAGCTGGCGATGTCCTCCTGGTCCACCAGGACCTGGCCCTCGTCACAGGTATCCATACCGCCCAGAATGTTAAGCACCGTGGTCTTTCCGGCTCCGCTGGGTCCAACGATAATGGTAAATTCCCCTTCCATGATCTCGAAGTCAATACCATCCACAGCATGGATTTCCACCTCGCCCATTTTATATGTTTTGCGAACCCCTGATAGTTTTACTATTTCTCTCATAAAAATCTCCTAACTCCTCCGCGAAAAGCGAGGCCGCTTCACTGGCTTCTTTCAGGACAGATGCATCCTGATAAATATCAGCCAGGGCAAACTCCATGTCACCACTCTGACGTATCCCGAAAAAATCTCCCGGCCCACGCAGTTTCAAATCCTCCCCTGCAATATAAAATCCGTCATTAGAATGGTTGAGGATATCCAGCCGTTTGGCGGTCTTCTCCCCCTCTTTCCCCTGAACGAAAATACAGTAAGACTGATGATCACCGCGCCCCACACGCCCCCGCAGCTGATGAAGCTGGGCCAGACCGAAACGCTCTGCATTCTCGATCATCATAAGGGTCGCATTGGGCACATCTACGCCTACCTCCACCACCGTAGTGGATACCAGCACCTGGATCTCATTTGCCTCAAAAGATTGCATGATGTCATTTTTCTGTGCCGGGGTCATCTGTCCGTGGAGCATCTGCACCCGGATATCTGCAGGCAGCTGTTTTCGCAGCATATTCGTGTAGTCCTCCACATTTTCCGCCTCGATCTCTTCATTGGCCTCCACCATGGGACAGATCACATAGACCTGTCGCCCCTCTGAGACCTGTTTAATCATGAATTCGTAAGCTTTCCGCCGATAGGCAGGTGAGACTACACAATTCTTGATGGGGAGCCGTTTTGCAGGCAATTCGTCCAGTACCGAGATATCCAGATCTCCATAGAGGATGATCGCCAGGGTGCGTGGAATGGGTGTGGCACTCATGACCAATACATTTGGCACCTCGCCCTTCTGGGTCAGTGCCTCCCTCTGGCGCACGCCGAAGCGATGCTGCTCATCTGTGATGACCAGAGCCAGTCTGTCATAAACTACCTTCTCCTGTATCAGTGCATGAGTGCCAATGATCACCTGTATCTGCCCGTCTGCAATATGTTCATAGATCTCCCGCCGCTCTTTTGCCGTGGTAGATCCGGTCAGGAGCACAGGCCTGATCTTCTCCTCCAGCCCCTGTTCCCTCAGCAGTCTGGCAAAGCCTTTGTAATGCTGCTGCGCCAGAACTTCCGTTGGCACCATAAGGGCACTCTGATAGCCGTTTTCTGCAGTCATGATCATGGCCAGGAAGGCAAGGATCGTCTTGCCGCTTCCCACGTCTCCCTGGACCAGCCTGCACATGAGCGCATGGCCTTTCAGGTCCAGTTCGATCTGATGCCACACGTTTTTCTGTGCCCCGGTCAGTTCGTAAGGCAGGTTTTCGATCACATCCTCCGTCGTCCAGACCCGCTTCATGGGAAATGCATTGGGCAGCGTATCCTTTGTTTCCTTCAGCCGCTGCATGGACAAAAGAAATAACAGGAATTCATCGAAAATCAGCCTGTGTCTGGCTTCCACCAGTTCCTCCATATTCCTGGGATAATGGATATGGCGGATAGCAACGTCATAGTCTGCCAGCCTGTAGCGCCGCCGTATGTCTTCCGGCAGGTACTCTTTTCCCGGTCCCATGGCAGAAAGCGCCTGGGTAACGCTTTTGGACACCAACTTGTTGCCAAGTCCCTTCGTCAGTCCGTAGACCGGCTGCATGGAATGCAGTTTTTCCTCATAGGCAGCCATGGTAAATATCTCCGGCTGCTCCATGACCTTCCTGCTCTGCTTCTGGATCACACGTCCCCGGAAAATGTAGCGGGTGCCGCGTTTTAATGTATTGCGCAGAAAGGGCATATTAAACCAGGTCAGAGTCAGTGTCCCTGTGGGATCCTGGATCGTTGTGGTAATGACCTTAAGATTCCGTATGGGCTTTACATCCACCGTCCTTGTGATCACACCGAATACCGCCGCCTTCTCCTCTGTCTTCAATGCTCCGATCGCAGCCGGTTCCTCGTACCGATCATAGGTGTGGGGATAATAATGTATCAGATCCCGCACCGATTCCACGCCCACTTTTGCAAATAGTTTTTCTGTCTTTTCTCCGATTCCCTTTATGTCCCGTAAACCCATATAACCTCCGTATAACGAAAGCGGTGCTATACAGGCAACGATTGCTCAAACCCATATAACACCACTCTTTTCTTTCTTGTAACTATTCTACCGAAACAACACAATAATAAATGGGCTGTCCGCCATAATTTATTTCCACATCGCAGTCCGGATAAAGTTTCTCCAGATCAGCACCAAGTGCTTCCGCCTCATCCTGAGAGAATTCTTCTCCGTAATAAACGCTGATCAGTTCAGATTCCTCATCCACCAGCTCGGTCAGCATTTCTTTGGTCACACCGATGATATCTTTTCCCACAGCCAGAATGCCGTGATCACCGATACCCATGATATCACCCTCATGGATTTCTTTATCATCAATATGTGTATCCCTTACCGCATAGGTAACCTGTCCGGTTTTTACATGATGGATTTCTTCCTTCATGGTCTCTTCATTTTCTTCTGCAGACTTCTCCGGCACATAATTAATCATGGCCGTAATACCCTGAGGCACTGTCTTTGTAGGGATAACGACAACCTGGCAGTCCTTAGTCAGTAACTGTGCCTGATTTGCCGCCAGTATAATGTTTTTGTTGTTCGGGAAGATAAATACATGTTCTGCATGCACCGCTTTGATGGCCTGCAGCATGTCTTCCGTGCTGGGATTCATCGTCTGACCACCCTCGATCAGATAATCTACGCCCAGTTCCTTAAATATCTCACCGATGCCTTCACCGATGGATACTGCGATAAAGCCCACATCTTTGCGCGGCGTATTCGCTGCCTGCTGTTCCGCCACACGTTCTGCGTCCTTGATCAGTTTTTCCTGATGCTCTTCCCGCATATTATCGATCTTCATCTTGGAGAGCTGACCGTAAGTCAGCGCCTTCTGGATCGCCAGACCCGGGTCATTGGTATGCACATGGATCTTGACAATATCTTCGTCCGCCACAACTACCAGCGAATCCCCAATAGAGGTAAGATACTTTTTCATCGCCTCCTCGTCCCTGTCATTAAATTCCTTCTCAAGAAGGATAATAAACTCAGTACAATAGCCGAATTTGATATCTGACTCTGCGGCTGATGTCACTTTTACTTTGCCTGCAGAAGAAGGTGCTTCAAAAGTCAGATCCACTTCCTTGCCCATAAATGCATCATATGCGCCACGAACCACTTCCATAAGTCCCTGTCCGCCGGAATCTACTACGCCCGCTTCTTTTAACACCGGCAGCATCTCCGGCGTCTGTGACAGCACATAGTCGCCATGATGAATAATCTCTTCGATAAAGGACTGGAGATCATCACATTCCGGTGCCATCTCTGCGGCCTTATCCGCCATGCCTTTTGCCACCGTCAGAATGGTGCCTTCTTTTGGCTTCATGACAGCTTTATATGCTGTCTCCACTGCTTTTCCCATTGCTGCAGCCACCGTTACTGCATCCAGCATCTCCTGTTCCCTGATACTCTTGGTAAATCCACGGAACAACTGGGAAAGGATAACGCCCGAGTTTCCTCTGGCTCCACGCAGGGAACCGCCGGAAATGGCTTTTGCCAGTTTCTCTATAGTAGGATCCGGTATCATGCTGACTTCCGAAGCCGCTGCCATGATGGTCAGGGTCATATTGGTACCCGTGTCACCGTCCGGAACTGGAAAAACATTCAGTTCATTGATCCATTCCTTTTTTACTTCAAGATTTTTTGCTCCTGCCAGAAACATTTTGCGAAACATTTCGGCATCTATTGTATTTGTAACCACTTTGATAGCTCCTCCTTATGACTAATCAATAACACGAACACCCTCGACCAGGATGTTAATGTGCTCTACGTCCATACCCGTAAAAGACTCTACTTTGTACTGCACGTTACTAATCAGATTATCGGATACTGCCAAAATGCTTACCCCATAAGCTACAATCACATGGAAATCCAATGAAATCTTATTGTCGTTCACGGAGACGTTGATCCCGTGCTTCAGGCTGTCCCGCCTCAGTAATTTTACCAGGCCGTCTTTCATGCTAATGGCTGCCATCCCAACGATACCAAAGCATTCAACAGCTACGCTGCCTGCATACGTGGCGATAACGTCAGAATCAATAATAATCTCACCGAACTCAGAATTTATACGTCCTCTCATACGGACACCTCCACTTATATTTAATCGGTTTCCTGTATTATACCCTGTTTTGCCATAAAAAGAAATAATAATTTGTAATTTTTATATTTCCTATTGCAAAAAACGATTCTTTCTGTTAAAATATCTAATGTTGCAAGTCTGTAGAGATTTTGTTTTTTGTTATGAATTCTCTGAGACTTAATATATGTGTCAAGGAGGTGCAATAACATGGCAAAGTGTGCAATTTGTGGAAAAGGCGCTCATTTCGGTAACAACGTGAGTCATTCACATAGAAGATCAAACAAAATGTGGAAATCTAACATCAAATCTGTAAAGATTAAAGTTAACGGTGCTGCCAAGAAGACATATGTATGTACTTCTTGCTTGAAGTCCGGACGCGTTGAACGAGTTTAATCGCATAGCAAAATTAAGACCTGGCAAAA
>JAQUWF010000120.1 GCA_028692975.1 Lachnospiraceae bacterium | reverse complement strand
TTTTGACAGATGAAAATCTGTCTTATTTGTATGCTATAAATACAGAAAAGGCAGGAAAGCTGATTCGCTTTCCTGCCAGTTTTCTTTTCGAGCCATCCTGCTTACAATGTTAACTTAATGACATTGCTTGTAACGGTTCCACATTTTTTTCTGTATCATAAAATAATATTTCTGGATTATAAGTTATTTTCTATATATTGTTAATATAAGTATCTACATACATAATAGCTGCACCTGCAGCAATGGCCTCTATCTTGTAATTGCATGGAAACAGGAACTCACTGGCATGATCATGAAATAGATTTTTGGCATCCACAAGTTCCTCCAGTTTCTCCATTCGATTCTCCATATATGCACCCACATAGCCTCCAACAATAATCTCTGTGTCAAAAAGCATACGAATGTCCTTAATGGCAATGGACAAATACTCTAAGTACTGATCCCATATTTTTTTCGCACCTTCATCATTATCATCAAGAAGTTTAAAAAATGTGCCCAGATTTCCATCCCCATAGTTTGACAAGAGCAGTGCATTGCAGCAAGTTTCGAAGCATCCTCTTTGACCGCAATAGCATACCTCACCATCCGGTACAATTGTCAGATGACCTATCTCACCACTTTTATGTGTGTTTCCAACAAAAACTTTATTATCAATCAATATGGATCCACCCACACTATTACCAAGATTCAAATAAAATGCATCTTTTATTTCTGGTCTGGACCACACCTCTGCATATCCTGCTGCATGAGAATCATGATAAAGTCGATTTGGTAATGAAATATATTTAGCAAAATTGGACCGTTTTTCACCTGAAAAGTTAAGCGTAATGCCATATGTTACTTCTTCTCCATCATCAGACACCAATCCAGGCACAGCAATTCCCACACCTAAAACTCTGTCTTCTGATATTCCAGCCTCTTCCAATACCTCATCTACAATACTGCCAACGCATTTAAAATACGCATCATTCCTTGCAAATACCCTCCGCTTAGAAATGACATGTAAAACTTTCCCACATAAATCTACCACAACACACTTAATATGATGTCCAGTAATATCCACACCAACAGCTACTTTAACATCTGGAATATAAGTATATGCGGTAGCATCTCTGCCACCTGTATTTTTAATTTTTTTATTTGTATGAATCAATCCTTGTTTTGTAAAATATTGCAAATTCTGAGTAACCGTTGGCAGGCTTAATTGTAAACCATATACAATATCCTGCTTTGATACAGACCCATTATTTCTAATAAAATCATAAATCCTTTTCCTGTTTTTTTGCTTTATATCAAATGAATTTCCCTTTTCCATCAACTTGCTTTCCCATCCTCACTACAATTATTCTTTATTCTAATGATACAACAAAAAATGAATCTAGACAAAATGAGAATATGTTTGATCGGGTATCTTTCCGATTATCACTAGATTATTTTTACTCTCTTCTCTCAGCATTACTATCTAGTGTGCTGATTCCAATATGGATATCTGCTGACTGAACAGATTTCTTTCCTGACACACACTTTAATATACCCTTATATGAATAGCATGCTATTTCATTCTTCATAGGCATCATCAAATAAGAGTATAATATGTTTACATTATACCCCCATATGGATGAAAAAGCCAGAGATTTTAATATTTTGCATAATTAAAATCCCCAGCTTCTATCTGTGTTTATTTAATTTTACTATTCCATTTAAACTACGGTAAAACATCCGTCAATCATTAAATCTGAGCCTGATGTATAGGTAGATGCATCAGATAGTAAATAAATGACAGCTCCTGCCAATTCCTCTGGAGTGCCCATTCGTCTAAAAGGTATGGTACTTTCCCAATAGTCTTGCCAATCTTGTCTAACTGTTCCTGTCATCTCGGTGCGTATATAGCCTGGACTGATTGAATTTACGCGAATTCCTTTCAAAGCCCATTCTACCGCCAGAGACTTTGTCAAATGTGCCACCCCCGCCTTAGATGAATTATAAGATGCCTGTCCCTGAGGTATATTTACAATAGTGCCAGACATAGATGCAGTATTCACTATATTCCCCTTTTTATTGTTGGAAATTAAATATTTTCCAAAAGCCTGTGCCATAAAGAAAATACCATTTAAGTTCACATTTACTACCTTAAGCCAATCTTCTGGTGTACAGTCTATGGCATTTTTATGTAGACAAATACCCGCATTATTAAACAACAAATCCAATTTTCCCATCTTGTCTGCTGCCTTTTGAATACATTCCTTTACAGACGTAGGGTTTGTAACGTCACACACATAGGCTGCTGTACGCACATTGTATTTTTCTGCAATCTCTTTTGCCACTTCTGATGCATCTGCCAAGTCAAATATTACAATATCGGAACCTGCATCTGCCAGATAAAAAGCTACTACCTTGCCAATACCCTGATTTCCACCTGTTACAATTGTAACCTTATTCTCTAATGAAAATATTTTTTCTACCATCATCTGCACCTCTTTCTAAAATTTTATAGCAACCTTAAGATCTCCGTGTGAACCAGTGGCATACTCAAATGCCTTCTCCCACTCTTCTATTTTAAAATAGCGTGACACCACGCCATCTGTCTTTAAATCGCCTGTGCCTATATGCTCTATTACAAATGGATAACAATATGGACTCAAATGAGCTCCCAGAATATCCAGTTCCTTTTCATCCCCTATCACCGACCAGTCAACGGTAACCGGACTGCCAAATACGCTGAATTCAACAAATCTCCCAAGTTTTCTAATCATTTGGAGCCCCTGTGTAACGCTGGATGGGTGCCCTGTCGCTTCAATATATATGTCACAGCCATACCCATCTGTTAACCCCTTGATAATTTCGACTGCGTCTTCCTTTGACGGATTAATTACTATATCAGCGCCAAACTCTTTCGCTTTTTCCAATCGTTCTGCCTTCATATCTAAAACAATTAATTTATATGGTTTCTTCATTGCCGCATATGTAATCATTCCAAGCCCCAGAGTTCCTGCACCAGAAATAACAACCACATCTTCGTTCGTTATTTGTGCCCGGTCAACAGCATGTTTGGAACATCCGTAAGGCTCAATAAGAAGTGCCTTTTCCAATGGCAGTTCTTTTGGAACTTTATGCAATACTGCCGTCTTAGGATAACGAACATATTCGGCCATTCCTCCATTATTTGTATTTTGAAATCCGAAGGTATTATGTACCTGACACATCCAGTATCGTCCGCTCTTACAGAATTTACATTCTCCGCATGGGACAATCTGATCTGCTGTGATCCGATCTCCAACTTGGAATCCTTTTACATTTTCACCGATCTCTGCTATTACCCCTAAAAATTCATGTCCTGGAATAAAAGGTGTTTTTGCAAAAGGTGTTTTTTTACCATCTCCCCAAATTCGTTCTGCTCCATGCATGCATTTTACATCTCCCGCACATATACCACATGCCTCTGTTCGAATGATAATGTCATCTGCACCACATTCAGGAGTTGGATACTCCGGCTCATACTTGTAATCTCCAAGACCATAGCATACTAATGCTTTCATTTTATCAGGTATACTTCTCATATCGTTCCCTTTCTTCATTTGATTTTATAAAATGCTTTACTAAAAGTGTATGATGTAAGTATAGCACCATTTTTTTTTTTGTCAACCCATTTACTTATTTTTACTTAAACCAGCCATCCTTTAAAAGAATTCTCGTATTCTTTCAGACACATCTTATCTAAATGCCCTCTCCTACCTCCATTGCAAAAAAAATAAGGTACTGATTTTTTCTCAGTACCTCATTTTATTACTCTGCGAATATTATTATATTTTACCTTACCCTCTGTTTTCCGTCCCTTGGTCTCCCGTTTTGCCAATCGCCTGCGTTTTGATGTGAATACAGTGAATATCCCATCCTCTTTCATTTGTTATTCCAATATCCAATCAGAAAAACCATTATTCCAATACCCGCTATCACACCAACTGCCAAGCCAACCGCAAAAGCTATGCATATATCAATCACGGCTAATCCTCCTGCATAAATCTCTCGACGAAGGAGACAATCTCCTTCATGTCCTTATCTATTTTATTAAGGATTCCAACCTTTCATGCATTTATTTCTTCTCAACTCCCGGCCAATGTCTTTTTCTTTCATCTTCAGCCGCTGCACAGCACACGGCGACGGCGTCCCCCGCGCCACTTATCCCCTATTCTTCGTCCCTTTGGTGTCACGCTTTGCCAACCTCAAACGGTTAAGCGTCAACTCTCTCCCTTTGAACTCTATGGTAAACTCTGTACTATTCTCCAGCAAATAAGCATGTTCCAGATAATCATTTGCTCCAAGACGCATGCCACGTACTCCTATGGCGCTCTTCTTTTTCATTGGTACATCTTCCTTCATAAACCGCAGGAAGAAATCTTCATGGCTCTGCAAAACTACAAACTCCATATCATCACAGATACCCACCAGGATGACCGCATCATCGTCTGCGAGTTTGGTGGCCGCTATGGTTCGTTTGGCTACGTCGAATTCGGCACCTTCTACACGTTTGAGCATGCCCTGCCTGGTAGCGAAAAAAAGCGTATTCTCTTTGATGCTGCCCAGGCTGGTGACAAAGACAATATCTTCCTCGGCATTGCTGAAATTACTCAGATTATCCACCGGAGTCCCCTTGTCGCGCATCTTACAGAGAGGAATATCCATGACTTTTAGCGTATGCATCTTGCCCATGTTTGTAAAAATACAGATCTTGTCCGTATTCATACAGGGAAACAGATACCGGTAGTCTCCGTTTAGATTATCCTTATTCCGCTCATAGGTCGCCTTGTCGATGGTCTTGGCATAGCCGAAGCGGTCCATGAGGAAATACACCTGCATCTCCTCGATCTTCTTCTCCTCGAAAACCACTTCCTCCACATTATCAATGACAGTCTTGCGCTTCACGCCGTATTCCTTCTTGACCGCATCCAGTTCCTCCATGATCACGTTGGCCATAGAATCATAATTATTTAAAACATCCTCATAATGAGCGATACGTGCCAGAGTTTCCTCATGTTCCTTTCGGAGGGCATTGATTTCCAGACCGATCAGGCGGTACAGACGCATCTCCATAATGGCCGTGGCCTGACGCTGGGTGAAATGAAGCTGCTCCGCCTGGACCTTGCTGGCTCTGGACTTGAACTTGATGCCATCCGTCTTTCCCAGGATCAGGCAATCCTTGGCCTGCTGCTGATTCTGGCTGCCCCGAAGTATCTCGATGATCAGGTCGATAACGTCACAGGCCTTAATAAGCCCCTCTTGCACTTCCTTCTTGTCCAGATCCTTGGCTAACAGATTCTGGTACTTCCGTGTAGCCACCTCAAACTGGAAGTCCACATGGTACTCAATGACCTTCTTCAAAGACAGCGTCTCTGGGCGGTCATCTGCCACAGCCAGCATATTTACGCCGAAGGTATCTTCCAATCTGGTCTTTTTATACAGCAGATTTATAATATAATCCGGGTCCGCGCCACGGCGCAGTTCAATTACGATACGGATGCCTTCCTTGGAAGACTGGTTGGAAATATCCACGATATCCGTCGTCTTCTTTGTCTCCACCAGATTTGCCACATCATTTAAGAATTTGCCGATATTGGCACCGATCATGGTGTATGGAATCTGGGTGATGACAATAAGATTCCTGCCGCCCCTGGCTTCCTCCACCTCAACTTTTCCGCGGATACGGAGTTTTCCGATCCCCGTCTCATAGATCTGCACCAGATCATCTTTATTCACCACAAGACCACCCGTAGGGAAATCAGGCCCCTTGATATAGCGCATAAGCCCTTTGGTGGTAATATCATTATCCTTCATATACGCCTTCACGCCGTCAATGACCTCACCCAGGTTATGGGGTGGGATGCTGGTCGCCATACCTACTGCGATACCTTCCGCACCGTTAACCAGCAGATTGGGAATACGTACAGGAAGCACCGAAGGCTCCTGTTCCGTCTCATCAAAGTTTGGCACAAAGTCTACCACATCCTTATCCAGATCCCCCAGATAAGTCTCCTGGGTAATCTTCTGCAGGCGGGCTTCTGTATAACGCTGGGCAGCGGCTCCGTCACCCTCGATAGAGCCGAAGTTGCCGTGACCATCCACAAGAGGCAGCCCCTTTTTGAACTCCTGGGACATGACCACCAGCGCATCATAGATTGAACTGTCACCGTGAGGATGGTATTTACCCATGGTGTCACCCACAATACGCGCACACTTACGATAAGGGCGGTCATAGCGGATACCCAGCTCGTACATGTCATACAATGTCCTTCTCTGTACCGGTTTCAGGCCGTCACGCACATCCGGCAGCGCACGGGCGATAATAACGCTCATAGCGTAGTCGATATACGACTTCTGCATAATCTCCGCGTAATCGGTCCGAATAATCATTTCCTCTGTATCTTTTTTCTTTGTCATAGTCCGTCCCTCCTACACATCCAGTTCCGCATCCTGCGCATGTTCATGGATAAATGAACGCCTTGGCGGCACATCATTGCCCATAAGCACCTCAGTCACATCCGATGCCAGACGGGCATCTTCGATCTCCACACGGCGCAGCCTCCTTGTTGCCGGATCCAGCGTCGTCTCCCACAACTGCTGGGCGTCCATCTCACCGAGACCTTTATAACGCTGCAGGGTGAATTTGCCCGTGTGGGTCTTGCGGTATTTTTCCAGTGCCTTGTCGTCATACAGGTACTCTTCCTCCCCTTTGGCTGGGATCACCTTATACAATGGCGGCATGGCTATATATACATGGCCTTCGTAAATAAGTTCCGGCATAAACCGATAGAATAAAGTCAAAAGCAGCGTGGAAATATGCGCTCCGTCCACATCGGCATCGGCCATGATCACGATCTTGCTGTAATTTAACTTGCTGATATCAAAGTCATTGCCATAGCCTTCCGAAAAGCCGCAGCCGAACGCATTGATCATGGTCTTGATCTCTGCATTGGCCAGAACCTTGTCGATGGTAGCCTTCTCCACATTTAAGATCTTGCCGCGGATAGGAAGAATAGCCTGGTAACTTCTGTCTCTGGCCGTCTTTGCCGAGCCGCCTGCAGAATCTCCTTCCACGATGAAAATCTCACATTTCCCCGGGTCACGGGAACCGCAGTTAGCCAGTTTTCCATTGGAATCAAAAGAGAATCTGGGCTTTGACAACATGTTAGTCTTAGCTTTCTCCTCTGTTTTTCGAATCTTTGCAGATTTCTCCGCACAGGACAGGACCGTCTTTAATGCGTCCAGATTACGGTCAAAGTAATGGGCAATCTCCTCCCCCACGACTTTTCCGGTGGCTTTGGCCGCATCCTGATTATCCAGTTTGGTCTTGGTCTGGCCCTCAAAACGGGGATCCGGATGCTTGATGGACACCACCGCCGTCATACCGTTTCGAATATCCGCACCGGTAAAATTGGCATCCTTTTCTTTTAATACACCAATCTCACGGGCGTAACTGTTCATCACCGTAGTAAAGGTAGTCTTGAAACCGGTCAGATGGGTACCACCCTCCGCATTGTAAATATTATTGCAGAAGCCAAGCACATTCTCATGGAATTCATTCACAAACTGAAACGCCACTTCCACCGTAATGCCTTCTGACTCGCCTTTAAAATACACCGGCTCGGTGAGCTTTTCAGTATTTTTATCCAGATCCTGCACAAATCCGATGATACCTTCCGGCTCATGGAACGTGATACTCTCCGTCTCTTCATTTCTCTTATCTTCAAACAGGATCGTCAGCATGGGATTCAGATAAGCAGTCTCATGCAGACGGCTCTTGACCTCCGTAGCTGAAAATCTGGTCTTCTCAAAAATCTCGGGATCCGGAAGGAAATTCACACAGGTTCCTGTCTCCTTTGTCCTTCCCAGTTTGGGCAGCAGACCGTTTTCCAGTTCCATGACCGGGATGCCTCTTTCATATCGATCATGATGAATATATCCATCACAACTAATTTTCACGTCCAGATAGGTAGACAGGGCATTAACCACCGAAGAACCTACACCGTGCAGGCCGCCGCTGGTCTTATATGCATTGTTATCGAACTTACCGCCAGCATGCAATGTACTAAATACCAGACGTTCTGCTGGCATTCCTTTTTCATGCATGCCTACAGGGATACCACGACCATTATCGGTGACCGTACAGGATCCGTCTTTTTCCAGAATCACATGCACATAATCACAGAATCCCGCCAAATGCTCGTCCACGGCATTGTCCACGATCTCATATATCAAATGGTTCAGTCCTTTTCTGGACACACTGCCGATATACATACCCGGCCTTTTCCGAACTGCTTCCAAACCTTCCAATACGGAGATGCTGCTGGCATCATAAGTATTATTCTTCGCCATATTCATTACCCTTCCATTTCTATCTATTCAAAACAAACATGTAACTGTTCAGCACCTGACCAGTTACACAAACATTTCTATTATAACATACTGTAAATTCCTTTGTAAACAAATAAAAACCACAACATCTTGTGGTTTTTATCCTGTAATTCATTATCTTGAGATACCTTCCAGAAGTTCCTCGGTCCATTTCTCCAGACTGTAGGTAGCCGTATCATACAACGGCAGGATTACGCCGAAGGGTTCCGTATCGCAGGCAAACGCATTCCCCTCATCCGTATCCACATGCATGGACAGCCGGAAATTTTTGCTCACACGCACCACCACGTCCGCATAGATCACCGAACGTTCGTAGCTGTGTGTCAGGATACAGACTTCTTCGTTATCACGTACATGCAGACGCATAGCCTGCTGTGGGGTCATATGGATATGACGTTTCGCAACGATGACGCCCTGATCGATCCAGATGGATTTCTCCCCATGAGACAGATTGCAACCGGGGGTATCCGCAATATCTCCCGACTGGCGGATCGCATGGGCCAGTCCCAGTTTTCGGGTATCGGTAATGGATAATTCCACCTGCGTCGCACTTCGAAACGGACCCAGTATGGCCACATTATGAAAGGTATTCTTGGGGCCTACAATATCTATGCGTTCCTTCGCCAGATACTGTCCCGGCTGGCTCAGTTCCTTCTCAAAAGTCAGTTCCGCGCCCTTCCCAAATAATTCTTCAAAATCTCCCCTGCACATATGCACATGCCGCGCAGATATCTCAATGGGTATTTTCAGACTCATATGCTTTATTCCTCTTATTCTTATTTTCCGGCTTCATCGCCATAAACCCGCCATACGCCGATTTCACTTAATTACTATTATAATATATGGAAATCTAAAATACTACTATGGATAAATTTTATGTAACAAAAAAATCCCAGAACCTTGATTTTATCAAGTATCCTGAGACTCCTGGGTTTTGATTTTGTTCTCACTCTTTTAACAGTCCGTAGGGGAATCGAACGATGGAACGAACCCTACTTTTCCTTGATTTTTCAAGGTTTTTTCGATTTTCGTTTGATACCTTTTGATACCTTTTTGATACCTTTGGGCACAATTAAACC
>JAQUWF010000119.1 GCA_028692975.1 Lachnospiraceae bacterium | reverse complement strand
AGGGGGGTGCTAATATGGCAATGGATTTGAGCGGGAAAGAACTGCCCCAGGGCATATACCAGCGGGCAGACGGCTTGTACCGTGGTAAATTCCAGTATAAGGGGGAATCCTACACCTTTTATAACAGGGATCTAAAGGCAATCAAACAGGAAATGAAAGACAAGCGGTATGAGATCGAACACGGCTTATATGCAAAGCAGAGCAATATCACGGTCAATAGTTGGTATAAGGTCTGGCTGGAAGAATATAAAAAAGATACTGTAAAATACGGTACTTATGCCACCTATGAGAAAAGTTATGAGTTGCATATCAAAAAGCCACTGGGCAGTAAGAAACTGTCAGAACTTCGCCCGGAGCATATACAAAGATTGTTCAATGACCTGGCAAAGACCTATTCCAGAAAAACGATCAGCCTGGTAAAGATTGTTTTGTATGGAATGTGCAAGCAGGCCGTTATCAATGGGATCCTCCCAAGAAACCCGGTAGAGTATGCAATGCTGCCGAGGGAGAAAGCAAAGAAAGAGTTTCGTGTATTGACGGTGGAAGAACAAAAAATATTCCTGGAGCATGCAGGGAGCAGCGTGTATTACAACGCTTATGTGGTTCTCCTGGGTACCGGGATGCGTGCAGGGGAACTGCGAGCCTTGCAGAAAGATGATCTTGATTTCAAGAACAAAGTGATTCATGTAAGGGGAACCATGAAGTATCTGGGAAAAAACAATGGGTACCGCATAGATCCGCCAAAGACAAGCAGCAGTAACCGTGATATTCCTATGCTTGATAAGGTATGTCAGGCATTGAAGACCCAGAACAGGCAGCAGGCAGAAAGAAAATTGTTCCTGGGCAGCAGGTGGCAGCCGGATCCAGGACTTGATAATCTTGTTTTCACTAATCTTTGGGGGCAGCCGATCAGCCACATGGCACTAAACGAGGACATAAACCATATTGAGCAGGAGATAACAGGCAGCGGGCAGCAGTTTGAGCACATCAAGCCGCACACGCTCCGTCACACCTTTGCCACTCGTGGCCTGGAGAACGGCATACCACCCAAAGTCATGCAGGAACTACTTGGCCATACCTCCATCACAATGACCCTTGACATATATTCCCATGTTCTTCCAGACATGAAAGCGGATGAAATACAGAAACTTGCGGGCATGATATAGCCGTTTTACTGACCTACTTTCTGACCTACTTTTTGAAATTTACCATAAACTTTGATAAAATGGAAAAGTAAAAGAATCCAGTAAAATCAAGGGTTTTGACGCTCTATAAAACATGATAAATTACCGAACTATGAGCCCCTTATTAATTATTTATACTCCCCTCGAAAGGCTCTGGTGGCTCCCCCACCGGGGTCTTTCCTTTTGTGTCAGAACTTGTAGAGTAATGTTCTATTGGTGAATATAATATAAGAAAAAGGATTGGTGTCATGTGTTCCGGTTGGAGACCATTTCACCGAAGATGTTGGATTATTATGTAGGAAATAAAAATATCCGGATCATTGATCTGCGCAGTGGGGCAGATTATGCCCGGTCTCATATACGTTCTGCCATGAATATTCCCTATGAGGAAAATATGGACTACGGGGTCTTTCCCATGGGGGAAGAACTGGTCCTGTACTGCCAGCGCGGCACGGTCAGCCTGATCGTGGGGCGGGAGATGGCAAAGCGGGGATGCAAGGTGCGCTCCGTGATCGGAGGAATCAGCGCATATCGCGGGAGAAATCTTGTGTTTTCCGGAGATTCATAGTAGAATAAAAGTGACTATTCAGTAGGTCTGCGCATTTACTGCGCTGACCGTAAGAAAATGATTCAGGAGTGTCGAAATTCCATCTGCGAAGCAGATTTGGAATGAATTTCGGCATGTAACTGGTCAGGTACTGAACAGTTACGAATAAATACAGCAGTGAAGGAACTACGACAAAATATCAGGCTATATGAGGAGATACGTATGAAATATATGTTTGCGTCAGACCTGCATGGGTCTGCTTACTATTGTGAAAAAATGTTTGAGGCTTATGAGAGAGAAAAAGCGGAAAAATTAATCTTACTGGGAGATTTGCTGTACCATGGACCACGCAATGACCTGCCGAGAGACTATGCACCCAAGAAAGTCATCCCCATGCTCAACGCACACAAAAAAGAAATACTGGCGGTACGTGGGAACTGCGATGCGGAGGTGGATCAGATGGTTCTGGATTTCCCGATTATGGCGGATTATAGTGTCCTGAATCTGGACGGATACATCTTCTATGCCAGCCATGGTCATGTGTATCATGAGGATCATCTGCCGCCACTGCAGGATGGCGAGATCTTTATACAGGGTCATACCCACATACTGAAAGCAGAAGAAAAAGATGGACATGTGATCCTGAATCCGGGTTCCGTGTCTATTCCAAAGGAAAATAACCCGCACACCTATGCCATACTGGAACACGGCATCTTTACCATCCGAACACTGGAAGGTGACAAAGTAAAGGAATATAAACTATGAGACAAATGGAATTGATCGCACCCTGTCATTTTGGCCTGGAGGCGGTATTGAAAAGAGAGATCATCGATCTGGGCTACGAGATCAGCTGCGTGGAGGATGGCCGCGTGACCTTTATAGGTGACGAGGAGGCTATCGCCTACAGCAACGTATTCCTGCGCACGGCGGAGCGAGTTCTTCTGAAGGTGGGGCAGTTCAAAGCGACCACTTACGATGAACTCTTTGAGGCTACCAAGGCTATCCCATGGGAAGAATATTTCCCGGAGGATGGCAAATTCTGGGTGTCCAAGGCAGCTTCCATAAAGAGCAAATTATTCAGTCCTTCTGATATTCAGTCTATTATGAAAAAAGCCATGGTAGAACGCATGAAGGAAAAATATAAAGTGTCCTGGTTCGAGGAGGACGGTGCCAGCTATCCGGTGCGCGTGTCTCTTTTGAAGGACGTGGTCACGGTGGGCATCGACACCACAGGCACTTCACTCCACAAGAGGGGATACCGTCAGTCACAGGTCAAAGCGCCTATCTCAGAAACACTGGCAGCGTCTCTGATCATGCTGACCCCATGGCATAAGGACCGCATCCTGGTGGACCCTTTCTGCGGCAGCGGAACCTTCCTTATCGAGGCGGCCATGATGGCGGCCAATATCGCTCCGGGTATGCACCGGGAATTCCTGGCCCAGGAATGGAAGACACTGTGCCCGAAGAAATGCTGGTATGATGCGATGGAAGAGGCCCAAGAGAATATTAATCTGGATCTGGACATGGATCTGCAGGGCTTTGATATCGACGGAGACGCCATCAAAGCGGCTAAGGAAAATGCAGCCCGCGCGGGCGTGGAACAACTGATTCATTTCCAGAAAAGAAGCGTTAGTGAATTAAATCATTCTAAGAAATATGGCTTTATTATCACCAATCCGCCTTATGGGGAACGTCTGGAAGAAAAAGAAATGCTCCCGGAGCTGTACCGGGAGATCGGAGAAGCATATAAACGTCTGGAGGACTGGTCCATGTATCTGATCACCAGCTATGAGGACACGGAGAAGCATGTTGGCCGCAAAGCGGACAAGAACCGAAAAATCTATAATGGTATGCTCAAAACATACTATTATCAATTCCTCGGTCCCAAACCGCCAAGACGTAAGCCTGTTACGAACTAAATTTCTTTTCCAGAATCTTCTGGGCATCGTGGAGTGCATCCAATATGGACATCTCCCGTTTATACATTTTTTTAAACATATCATAGAGAACCGTCTCTACCTCAAATGGAGGTACGAGGCGGCTTTTTGACTGGTAAGGGTAAATGCGGGACTGCGCCTTGCTCAGACATTCTGCATTGAGCTCCATCCAGGGGTTCAGCTTCAGTATCTCGTGATTCTGGTAGGGGTAGGTGACTACGGACTGGCCGTTTAGGGCAGTCATATAGTAGCTGGTCCGCTTGTCACAGATCCACTCAAAATATTCCGTGATCAGCTTGGTATGTCTGGTTGTTTTGCTGACACCCATATTCCAGCCTACGTTGGCCGGAGTTTTGCCGGGCAGCATACTGTAGTCCACCTTTGTTACGATGTCGCCCCGGATAAAGTCGTTGATCTGGGAAGCATATTCCGTAAAAGACAGCAGCATGGCAGTACGGCCTGCACCAAAGGCGTGAAAACTCTGATCGATTGAATCGTCAAAAATATTTTTCTCTGCATAATTGCAGCTTTCCAGAAGACTCTGGAAGGCCTTGATATTCTGCGGTGTCTGCAGACATATCTTTCCCTTGCTATCATAAAGGCTGCCGCCGAAGCTCCACAGACGGATCAGGATCTCCAGTGAGAATTCTTCATTGATACTGCCGATGACGGAGGTGCCGTAGGCTGTGGGCGAGTAAGGATTGTACTCTTTCGTAAAAAATTTGGCGATAGCGTTAAATTCCGTCCAGTTCATAGGTGGACGCAGCGGCGCATTATACTGTGCCTCAAACTGCTTTTGGATCATGGGATTATCAAACAGGTCCTTGCGGTAAAAGAGCAGATGGGATCCGCCGATAATGGGAAATCCATAATAATGTCCCTCATAACAGCAGTTCTCCAGATTCTTCTTGATCAGCCGTTTCTGGAATGTCTCATTGGATTGAATCAGCTGTGTCAGATCTGCGAATACATCCATGTTCGCCAGGTAAGTCAGCCAGGATACATCAAAGAGATAGATATCATACTGGGAGGAACTTTTCTGGGAATCTGCAAGGATAGTTTTAATCAGGGTGCGGTAATCCACAAGATCGAATTCAAATTTGATATCATGTTCCTTCTCAAACTCCGCGGAAACGGCGTCCAGGGCCAACAGTGTGGGAAGGGATGGCGTCAGGATACGAAGGATACGCCGCGGCTCAGGCCTTGGAGGAAACGGCTGGGGTACAGGCGGCAGCTTTAAATGGCTGCCCACGATATTATCCTTGAAAAGCATGAACTCTTTCTCGAAAAATATGGGGGAATCCATGTTGTTTTCCAAAACCTTGATGCTGTGTTTCCCCAGTGTATAGGCAGTGCGCGCCGTGTGGATCAGATTGGTGGCATAGTTGGACTGATTCCAGCATTCTTCCCCAAGTGTCAGTACGCAGGTGTTTTTCGGCACGTGGATATCACACAGGTCGAAGGCCTCCAGGATACCCTTGGACAATAGCTCGGAAGAAACGATGATGGCCTCGGGCGGATTCCCAACGATGCGGAACATGGCCTGGCGGAAGGCTGCCTCCTTAGTCATATCTGCCTCCATCATCTGATAGGGGCTGAATGTGATGCCCATATCATCATGTGCGTCCGTAAAGCCACGGATACATTCGCTCTCGGAGAAGAACTTGCTGTAGCCGGTCATAAGGAAAATATTGCGGTATCCCCGCTCGATGAGTTTTCGGGTGAGGTAGTTCACCGAATTATAATTGTCGAAGGCCAGAAAATTCGCATCGATGTTTTCCGGGAAACGCTCCAGGAAGACCGTGGGAATATTGTGGGAAATCAGAGTATTATGAAAATAATCATGATTCTGCGGCTGACAGGTAGCTACAATGAGTCCGGCTATATTTTTCCCGATGAATTCATCGATGATCTTGCATTCCAGTTTTGGTGTATTGTAGGAAAATGCAATGTTTGGAGAAAAATTCGCCGCCTCGGAGCTGGCGATGATGCCCTTTAATATTTCGGAATGGCAGTGATCGTCGATATCCGGCAGTATGACGCCCACTTCATTGGTCGTCTTGGAACGCAGGCTGCGCGCAGAAGAATTGGGAATATAATTCAACTCATCAATGGCACGCATGATCTTTTCACGAGTGGCTGCCTTGATGGGCTTTGTGTTGTTGATACAATAAGAAACAGTGGCGATGGAGCAGCCAACCCGCTGAGCGATATCCTTTAAAGTTGCCATAAAAAGTCCTCCTTAAAAATTTTAATCCATACTATGTCTATACTATGACACAAAAAAGGTTAAAAGTCAATTTAAAAGGTTAAACGTTTAAAGTTAAAATTAAGTTTAACTTGAATTCACTAGCGCGTGATACTATAATATCAATATAAACATGAGAGGGGGAGAATGCATGAACAGCAAAGAACGTGTTCACGCAGCCTTACAGCATAAGCAGCCCGATCGTGTACCAGCGTCTATACAGGCAGGCGATACTACATGGGAGCGGCTAAGAAAGCATTTCATGGTTGAAACAAATGAAGAAGTTATGGAAATCCTTCAGATTGATACCAGACTCATGGAGATCCCGCCTTACATAGGACCCAACAAACCGGACTTTGTGAATGCAGAGGGGGATACCGTACATACACATCCGTTTGGATACCGGTATATTGATAAGTGGAACGGTGCGGAATATGACAAGATCACCATCGACCACCCCCTACAGTATGTGAAGGATATGGCCGATTTCAATGCGTATAAGGAATGGCCCAATCCGGATGACTTTGATTATGAAGCAGTGAAGCGCTTTTGTGATGAGAATCAGGACAAGGCAGTCTGCATCGGAGGACCGGGAGTATATCAGGCATTCCTGGAAATGTATCCGGCCGAAGAGTTTTATATGCTTATGGCGGACGATCCGGATCTGGTCAAGGCAATGCTGAAGCGATACCGTGACTTTTATATGGAAATGTATGAGAGGATGTTTGAAGCGGGAGACGGAGGCATCGACCTGATTCGGCCCTGCGATGATTATGGAACACAGAGAAGCCTTTTATTCAGCCGTTCCATGTGGGACGGATACTTTGCAGACAGCATCAGAAAACTTGCCAAACTGGCACATCGATATGGCTGTTACTATTTGCAGCATTCCGGCGGAGCCATAAGCGAGATCATACCAAGGCTCATCGAGTGTGGTGTGGATGCCCTGGGGCCGATCCAAAGAGCTGCCGGCATGGAATTGAAACACTTAAAAGAGGCATACGGCGACAGGTTTTGTTTCCAGGGCGGAGTAGATATCCGTCCATTACTTTTATCGGACAATCCAGAACAGGTGAGGAAGCAAGCAGAGCAGATTATAAAAGTAATGAGCAGGGATGGCGGTTATATATTCGGACCGAGCCAGAGCTTTGAGGCAGATATTCCTATAGAAAATATTTTGACTATGTATCGGGCAAGAGAAGCCTTTTGATCAGAAAACAGGAGAAAAAGAACATGCAGAAAAGAATTTTATGTTTTGGAGATTCCAATACCTGGGGAGCGGTTCCGGCAGAGGGAACAAGACATCCGGATGATGTGCGCTGGACCGGTATTCTGCAGAGAGAACTGGGCGATGGATATAAGGTGATCGAGGAAGGCCACAACGGCCGTACATCGGTACATGACGATATGATAGAAAACAGACTGAGCGGTGTGAAATATTTTGCTCCGTGTCTGGATTCCCAGTCACCGCTTGATCTGGTGATCATCATGCTGGGAACCAACGACATGAAGGCCCGCTTCGGTGTAGATGCCAGAACCATTGCTTATGGATTCGGCAGGTACATGGATGCACTGCGCATCACGCCTATGGCAGGAAAGAAACCGGAGGTGCTTCTGGTTTCCCCTATACTGATTGATAAATCTTATAAAGAGGTTCCACTGCTCCATGATATGTTTCGGGAGGACGCAGTAGAGCGTTCCGAAAAACTGGCGGAGGCTTATAAGGAATTTGCGGATGGCGAGGGGATTTATTTTATGGATGCAGCGCAGTACGGCAAAGCGTCTGTCAGGGACGGGGTGCATATGGAAGCCGAATACCATGAGAAACTGGGGCTTGCTTTTGCGGCAAAGGTAAAAGAAATCTTAGGATAAAGCACCGGAAACGAGGCAGGATGAAAACGAAAAAGACGGACAAGAATAAAAGAATTACTGTACAGATGGGCATCGTAGTCGGGATCGTGGCACTTGCCATTGTTGGATTTGTGATTTGGAACAGCGGCGTGATACGGAATTTCTTTCCGGCCATCACCATTGACGGTGAGAATTACAAGCTGTCTGAGTTCAATTATTACTATTATGCATACTACAATGCATATAAAGAAGAAAATGCCCAGTATATGGATTATATGTTTGATGAGAGCAAGTCTTTGAAAACACAGGAGTACGATGAGAACGAATCCTGGTTTGACTTTTTCAGGGATGGGGCCACAGATTCCATGACCAGTATCATGCGGGTATCCCAGATGGCTGAGGAGGCTGGCTATGAACTGTCGGAGGAAGATGAGAAAAACATCGAAGATTCCATAGCGCAGATCGAGGCGCTGGCACAATACAACGGCGTGACGACTTCGGCTTATCTGCAGGGGATTTACGGATCTGGTATGGGTGAGGAACTCTACCGGAAGCATCTGACCAAATCTTACCTGGCTACTGGCTACAGCGATCAGATCAAGGAAAACTTTACATTTACGAATGCGGAGATAGAACAGCATTACAAGGAAAATCAGCAGAAGTACACCCTGGTAGATTATGAAAGATTCTATGTGAAAGCATCCGATGCGGAGACAACACCCACGGATGAGGAGAAGGCAGCAGCAAAAGCCACAGCCCAGGAGATCGAAGGCCGGCTTCTTGGAGGCGAGGATCTGAAAACTCTGGGAACGGAATATGACGCCTCTGGAACATATTACGCTACCGATGCTGCTTACTACGATGCTTCCTTTGCTTACGGAGACTGGTTATTCTCCGGAGACCGCAAGGATGGTGACAGTACCGTGATCGACGCAGGCACCGGATATTATGTCCTGTTGTACCACAGCAGTGATCAGGGGGATTATGACGCGGTGGATATAGAAGATATCTGTATAGGTGTAGACACCGCTACATTAGATTCATCGGCGGATGGTTACAACGATCAGAAGAATCAATTATATGAGGATTCCTGCACGACCGCGGAAAAGATCCAGGAAGAGTGGGCAGCAGGCCAAAAGACCCGGGAAAGCTTTAAGGCTCTGGCAGAAGAGTATAAAACAGACAACAACACTTATACAGCGTATACAAAATTAACGAAGAATACGCTGGATACACAGATAGATGCGTGGTGCTTTGATCCGTCACGCAAAGAGGGAGATTGTAACGTCCTGTACACAGAAGGCGGTTTCCATGTGATCTATTTCGTCGGAACAGACGGAAAAGCATGGGCGAAACAAGCCGAAGATGATTTGCGGGATGAACAATATAATGAGTGGTATGACGAAACCGTAACAGCCGTCAAAGTAAAGACCCATGACAGCGTAATCCAATACGCCGGTGGGAACTAAAAGCATTAGAGGAGAGGAAAGGAGCAAGAAAAATGGAAAACGCATCAAGCAAAGACACAGTTTACGCGTTGGACATGAGAGCTGTCTCAAAACGTTTCCCAGGAACTCTGGCCGTAGATAAGGTCGATTTCAAGGTGAAAAGGGGAGAGGTTCATGCCTTAATGGGTGAAAATGGTGCAGGAAAATCAACCTTGATGAAAATGCTTGCCGGATTATTTAATGATTATACAGGCGAGATTTACATTGACGGTGTGAAAAGGGAATTACATACGCCAAACCTGGCGAAGGAATATGGCATCGGAAT
>JAQUWF010000118.1 GCA_028692975.1 Lachnospiraceae bacterium | reverse complement strand
CGGATTCCCCGGAATTCTACGCTGAATATCTTATGAAAAACACAAAGAATGACAAGGTTTATAGTGACAAATTCGCTATCCATGTGTTAGACTTAACTCAGATAGAAACTGATAAAGTCAAAGAAGACTACCCTGATTTATACTATTGGGCAAAGCTCTTCGTCGCCAATACATGGGAGGAGATTCAGATGTTAAGTGAAAAATCCGAAGGCATCCACGAGGCTGTCCTTACCCTCAGAGAATTATCCGCAGACGAAAAGATCCGCATGCAGTGCGAGGCCAGGGAAATGTACGAACACGATATGGCCTCCGCTATACAGAATGGAGAAACTCGTGGCAAACTGAAAGGCAAAACCGAAGTCGCATGCAATATGCTAAAAAAAGGATACCCTATATCTGACATCTGTGAAATCACCGGGCTTTCCGAAGATGATATTCATAATCTCACATAACATTCACCCCACATCTCCAATGATGTGGGGTATTTATTATCAAATGATAACAAGGTTTATAGTGGTAAATTCTCTATCTATATGTTAGACTTAACTCAGATAGAAGCTGATAAAGTCAAAGAAGAGTACCCCGATTTATACTATTGGGCAAAGCTCTTCGTCGCTAATGCATGGGAGGAAATTCAGATGTTAAGTGAAAAATCCGAAGGCATCCATGAGGCTGCCCTTACCCTCAGAGAATTATCCGCAGACGAAAAGATCCGCATGCAGTGCGAAGCCAGGGAAATGTACGAACACGATATGGCCTCCGCTATACATAAGGGTCGCACCGAAGGTAAACTCAAAGGTAAACTTGAGGATGCTCTTAATATGCTGAAAGATGGCATGAGCCATGATCTCATTTGCAAATACACCGGGCTTTCCGAAGATGACATTAATAATCTCAAATAGCACCAACTAACAGCATGGTTTATGGTCGTAATTTCCCTATCTATATGTTAGACTTAAGTCAAATAGTACCTGATAAAGTCAAAGAAGAGTACCCTGACTTATACTATTGGACAAAACTCTTCGTCGCCAATACATAGGAGGAAATTCAGATGTTAAGTGAAAAATCCGAAGGCATCCACGAGGCTGCCCTTACCCTCAGAGAATTATCCGCAGACGAGAATATCCGCATGCAGTGCGAAGCCAGGGAAATGCATGAACACGATATGGCCTCCGCTATACATAATGGAGAAAATCGTGGCAAACTGAAAGGCAAAACCGAAGGCAAACTTGAGGTCGCATGCAATATGCAATATGCTCAAAAAAGGATACTCTATATCTGACATCTGTGAAATCACCGGGCTCTCCGAAACTGACATTAATAATCTAACGTAGCATTCCAGACCGCAGTCCCCCTAATCTCTTCTGAACAAGTCCCTAGTATAAACCTTCTCCTCAACGTCATCCAGACAAGCATCATATCGATTTGCGATAATCGCGTCACACTGCCCCTTAAAGGCCTCCAGATCATTTACGACCTTTGACCCGAAGAACGTACTGCAATCCTCCAGTGTCGGCTCATAAATAACCACTACGGCGCCCTTGGCCTTGATACGCTTCATGACACCTTGAATCGAGCTCTGGCGAAAATTATCACTGTTGCTCTTCATGGTCAGGCGATACACGCCAACCACCACCTGTTTCTCCATGGTCCTGTCATAATGCGAGCTGGCCGTATAATACCCCGCCTTCTCCAGCACACGATCCGCGATAAAGTCTTTACGGGTGCGATTGCTCTCTACAATAGCCTCGATCAATTCCTCCGGCACATCATTATAATTTGCCAGCAGCTGCTTCGTATCCTTGGGCAGACAATATCCACCATATCCAAACGATGGATTATTATAATGACTGCCAATCCTTGGATCCAGGCAAACACCATTAATAATTGACTGCGTGTCCAGCCCCTTCAGTTCCGCATATGTATCCAGCTCATTAAAATAGGAAACCCGAAGCGCCAGATAAGTATTCGCAAAAAGCTTCACCGCCTCCGCTTCCGTATATCCCATAAAAAGCGTGTCAATATCTTCCTTGATCGCACCTTCCTGCAAAAGCCCTGCAAATGCATGGGCAGCCTCCACCAGACGCTGGTCTTCCATATCCGTTCCCACAATAATCCGTGAAGGACAGAGATTATCATAAAGAGCCTTGGACTCCCGCAAAAACTCCGGGCTGAAAATAACATTCTCGCTCCCCATCTTCTTCCGCACCGAAGCCGTATACCCAACCGGAATTGTCGATTTAATAACCATAACCGCCGAAGGATTCACCTTCATGACCAACTCAATCACCGCTTCCACAGCCGACGTATCAAAATAATTCTTCTTACTGTCATAATTCGTCGGGGCTGCGATAACCACAAACTCCGCATCCTTATAGGCCTTTTCCCCATCCAGCGTAGCCGTCAGATCCAAATCCTTCTCCGCCAGATACTTCTCAATATAATCATCCTGAATCGGCGACTTTCTGTTATTGATCAATTCCACCTTCTTCGGAATGATATCCACCGCCGTCACATGATTATTCTGCGCCAGCAAAGTGGCAATAGACAATCCAACATAACCGGTCCCGGCAACTGCAATATTCTTGTTCATAATAATCCTCCCTCATAAAACTCCTTATACCACTCCGCAAACTTCCGCAAGCCATCCCTTAGACTAGTCGACGGCTTAAATCCAAAATCCCGCTCCAGCGCACTGGTGTCCGCATAAGTCACCGGAACATCACCCGGCTGCATCGCCACCAGTTCCTTATGACTTTCAAAATCATAATCCTCCGAAAGCACACCCGCACGAATCAATTCCTGCTGCAAAATATCCACGAATTCCAAAAGATTCTCCGGGCTGCTATTTCCGATATTGTAAACCGCATAAGGGGGAATCGGCAGACCATCCTCGCCAGCCTTCTTCTCCGGTGCGCCCTGCATCACTCGCATCACACCTTCCACGATATCATCCACATAAGTGAAATCTCGCTTACAATTGCCATAATTAAAAATCTGGATTTTCTCATTATTCCGAAGTTTGTTCGTAAATCCAAAATACGCCATGTCCGGCCGGCCTGCTGGTCCGTAAACTGTAAAGAACCGCAGCCCTGTGGACGGAATATTATAAAGTTTGCTATACGCATGAGCCATCAGTTCATTGCTTTTCTTCGTAGCCGCATACAGCGAAACAGGATTATCAACCTTGTCATCCGTAGAATAAGGTACCTTTTTGTTCGTGCCATATACCGAAGACGAAGAAGCATAAACCAAATGCTCCACCCCTGTCGCTCCACCATCATAAGAGTGGCGGCAAGCTTCCAGGACATTAAAAAATCCAATCATATTTGATTGGATGTAAGCGTCTGGATTTGTAATAGAATAACGAACACCTGCCTGCGCAGCTAAGTTTACAACGATGTCAGGTTTGTACTTCGCGAACATCTCGTCTACGAGAGACTTGTCAGCGATAGAACCTTTGATAAATGTCCATTGAATCTGACTCTTTTCGGAAACCAACTGTTCAATCTGTGTTAAGCGATATTCCTTTATGGAAACATCGTAGTAGTCGTTCATATTATCCAATCCGATGATGTTTAATGAATCGGAAGATTTGATGAGCGATAGAATCAGGTTGCTGCCAATAAAACCCGCCGCTCCAGTTACTAAAATTGTTCTGTTGTTAATTGCTTTTGTGTAATCTTTCATGGAATGCCTTCTTTCTACTGTTTTCTACTATATTTTATAATTCTATCTTTACAATCCCTACACTGCATGATACAATCTTTTTACAGCAATTCCTGCTGTATCTTTGGCGCATCGCCAATTATTCCATTTTAAAATCAATCTCATGCAAAGGAAGTGATGCCTATGATTGCTCTGTCCCTTTTTGACACTATTCACCATACAAATAAGGAGACACCATGACCAAAATCATAAAAGAAGAACAAAAACTCCCCTTGGAAATCAACGGAAGCATCATTCGTTACCCTATGACAAATGACTACATGTTTCGTGCAGTTCTGCAGAAAAATATAATCGCGCTGAAATATCTGATTGCATGCCTGCTATCTATCGCCGTCGAATGTATCGTCAACATTGAAATCATGAATCCAATCAAGCTGGGTGAGGCCATTGATGAAAAAACCTGCATTCTGGATCTGAAGATCCTCTTGAATAACAACAAGATACTCAATCTGGAAATGCAGGTCAGCGACCAGGGTGACTGGCCGGAACGCTCACTCTACTATCTGTCACGCGCTTTCTCCAATCTGAAGCGCGGTGCTTCCTACATCAATGTCCTTCCTTGCATTCATATCGGCATCCTGAACTTCTCCCTCTTCCCGGATTCCCCAGAATTCTACGCTGAATATCTTATGAAAAACACGAAAAACGACAAGGTTTATAGTGACAAATTCGCTATCCATGTGTTAGACTTAACTCAGATAGAAACTGATAAAGTCAAAGAAGAGTACCCCGATTTATACTATTGGGCAAAGCTCTTCGTCGCCAATACATGGGAGGAGATTCAGATGTTAAGTGAAAAATCCGAAGGCATCCACGAGGCTGCCCTTACCCTCAGAGAATTATCCGCAGACGAAAAGATCCGCATGCAGTGCGAAGCCAGAGAGATGTATGAACACGATATGGCCTCTGCTATACATAAAGGTCGCACAGAAGGCAAACTGGAGGACGCATGCAATATGCTAAAAAAAGGATACCCTATATCTGACATCTGTGAAATCACCGGGCTTTCCGAAGATGACATTAATAACCTCAAATAGCATTCAGCCCACATCTACAATGATGTGGGCTGCTTATTTTTTCCAAAAAATTCATTTTTCCATTTAATAACATAGCAATCGCAAATACCGACTATGGTCATTTATTCCCCAACGAAAAACCTGCGTAAAGAGAAATTGTTACAATTAATCCCCTTGACCACTTGAGACTATTATACCGGTTCTCCAAATGTATCTGGCCAATTTGGGTTAAATACCTCATTGCAGGTCATTACTGTAACAAGATTTTCTGTATCCGACAGATTGATAATATTATGAGTCCATCCCGGGATTATATGGATTGCCTCAATCTTGTCTCCAGAAACCTCAAACTCCACCTTTTCACCAGTGTTGATATTACGTTCTTGAATCAAACCATGTCCGGCTACTACAATAAATAATTCCCATTTGGAATTATGCCAGTGCTGGCCTTTGGTAATGCCTGGTTTACTAATGTTAATTGACATCTGTCCACACTCTTCTGTATGTACCAGTTCTGTAAAAGAACCACGGTCATCCACATTCATCTTCAATGCATATTTGAATTTGTCTGTTGGAAGATAAGTGAGATACAAACTATATAACTTCTTTGCAAAAGAGCCGGCTGGCATCTTTGGCATCATTAAAGTGGTCGGCTGAGCCTTAAAAGACTCAAGCAAATCAACTACCTCCCCGAGAGTAACCTTGTGAACTACCGGCACACAACAATACCGTCCATCTTCCTTTAGCACCGTCTCCACACCAGCAAACTCGCAGTGCAGTTCCTTACCCTCAAGAAGATCAAACATTCCCTCTACCAGGTCATCAATATAAAGAACCTCCAGTTCTGTGGAACGGTCATTCACAGTGAACGGCTCGTCATTCGCCATAGCCCAGCAGAAAGTGCTGATGGCACTATTATATTTCGGACGGGAGTGTCCCATCAGATTCACAAATCTGTACACAGCAACCTTAGCACCTGTCTCTTCCGCATACTGAAAGAACAACTCTTCTCCAGCTTTCTTGCTTCTGCCATATTCTGAATTACCGAATCTTCCCGCAAGCGTAGCCTGAACACTGCTGCTCAGCATAATGGTCCCTTTGTTGTTATATTTCTTCAGTCCGGCAAGCAGGTCACTTGCAAAACCAAAATTACCCTTCATGAAGTCTTCCGGATTCTCAGGACGGTTCACGCCGGCAAGGTTGAAGACAAAGTCTGCCTTCTGGCAGTATTCATCCAACTGCTCCTTCGTACTGTCCACATCGTACTCATAGATTTCATCAATCTTGATCTCCTGACGGGTCCGGTTCTTCTCATCTCTGATATTTTTCAAATTGTTGCAAAGAGCGGTTCCAACCATACCCTTTGCACCAGTAACCAATATATTCATTCTTCTTCCCTCGCTTACCGTGTGTGTTTATTACTTCTGATCTTTTCTCCACACAAATCTGTTCACTACGTTCACATACCCTTGGATAATCCGAACCACCTTCATAGAAACAGTCTCGTCAGTGTAGTCCGGGCAAGGTTTGCCAAGGATACCCTTCTGTTTCATATCAATTGCCATTTCTGTGGCATTCAGAAGTTCCTTTGTGGAGATACCAGCCAGAATGAAATCGCCGGCTTCCAATGCTTCCGGACGTTCCGTTGAAGTACGGATACACACAGCTGCAATTGGATGACCGATGGAGAGGTAAAAGCTGCTCTCCTCAGGAAGCGTACCAGAATCAGAAACGATTGCCAGAGCGTTCATCTGCAGTTTGTTATAGTCATTGAACCCCAGCGGCTCGTTTACTCTTACGCGCGGATCAAGTTTGAATCCGCTCTTCTCCAGTCTGTTCTTGCTACGAGGATGGCAAGAGTAGAGGATTGGCATATCGTATTTTTCAGCCAGCGCATTGATAGCGTTGAAAAGAGAAAGAAAGTTCTTCTCTGTATCGATGTTCTCCTCACGGTGTGCGGATAATAAGATATACTTGTTCGCCTCAAGTCCCAAGCGCTCCAACACATCAGAACCCTCAATTTTCTCAAGGTTTTCTCTAAGTACCTCTGCCATAGGCGAACCAGTAACATAAGTTCTTTCCTTCGGAAGGCCTGTATCTGCTAAATATTTTCTCGCATATTCTGAATAGGCAAGGTTAACGTCTGAAATCACATCAACGATTCTACGATTTGTCTCCTCCGGAAGACACTCATCCTTGCAGCGGTTCCCGGCTTCCATATGGAACAACGGGATGTGAAGACGCTTTGCAGAAATAGCGGAGAGGCAAGAGTTTGTATCTCCAAGCACAAGATATGCATCCGGCTGGAGTTCAGACAGAATCTCATAACTTCTTGCCATGATATTTCCACAAGTCACACCAAGATTGTCTCCCACAACCGGGATAATCATATCCGGACCGAATTCACTGGCATTATTCTTCAACTCAAAATCTTCCCAGAAAACAGTACTTAAGTTTTTATCCCAGTTCTGATTATAATAAATCACACACACATCAAAATACTCTCTGCAGCGTTTGATCGTTGCCGCAAGGCGGATGATCTCAGGGCGTGTACCTAACCCGATGCACAGTTTTGTGCGTCCACTCTCTTTCCATTTAAAATCCATTTTGTTTTCCTCCTGTGTCTATGTCTTCCTGTGTTATCTTTAGCACAGGAGTATTATTTTTTCTTTGCCTGTTTACACCGGCCACCTTCTAGCCTCTATCACTTCTCCGGCTTCTATCTTAGTAAGCCTCTCAATCCGGTTTGCGCCTTTCACTATAGCTCCCAAACAGATATGACAGCCTTCTTCAATCACACAGCCATGGTCCACAATAGCGCCTAAGTTTATTATACAACCTTTTTCTATGGTTGTATCTGTATTTATTATGGCATGTGGGAGAACCACACAACCTTCAACAACTGAAGCTGTTGGAGATATGTAGGCGTTTGGATGAATGAGGGTGGCGAGTTGTCCACCCGCCTGCTGGATTTTTTCTATCCACTCAAGGCGGAAAGCATTGTTGCAGAATGCAGGGATGAAGCTGGTGTCGGAAGAAATATAGTCAGTGAAGGAAGACAGCGGATGATCCGGTATCACATCATCGAGAAAGGTAATCTCGTAGCCTAGTTGTGTGGCTATGTCCGCCACAGTTTTTCCGTAACCACCGAAACCAAAAACAACTAAACGCATGCCACACTCTCCTTTCTCTATATCTTTATATCTTCTTTTTTTCTTGCCTTCTTCTACCTCTTTTCAGGTATAAGAATTAAGATACCAAACAATTCTCAGTTTCACGGTGGAACTAGAATACGGTTTTACTGATTTTAACTAAATAAATCATATCTACCTCAGAGAAACAGAAACCAAATGAGTATATTTTATTTACATCATATAAGCTATCAAAAAACGTCTCGTTTTTCATGAGTGCTTTAGTTGTATGTCTTTTCTCAAATCGCGTTTAAGTTCTCCAAGAGCAGATTCAGCACCAATAGTCTGCAAAGGTTCAGGATAATCTTCATCATCACAATGGCCAAAGTAACTGTAATCTGGCTCATTACCTATTTTCCCATATATCTGACAAACATTCTATATTCCATATGGCACTTCAAAAATACTGGTCTAATTAAAATCTAGTTTTCGTCGCAACACTAATGGGCGTGTAACCAAGCTCAGATAATTCTTTCTTGACCAATCTTCTCCGCCACAAGAATCAAGAATTTTCATTCTTCATGCATCTCTTCCCTTTATACTCTTGTCATTCCACAGGTACTCCCCATGGAACCTGATTCTTTCCTTTCCCATTAGGCTTATCACGCCATGTATAAAATAGGAACTTGTCAAAATCACAGAACTCTGTTTCTCTATATGGATGTTGTCTGTCAAAACTTCCTATATTCGTTACAAACCCTGTTGCTACCGATCTAAGCTCATAATCCTTGTATTTTAACGATGGCAGTAATTTTTTGTATATTGAATAATTAAAAGCATCATCCATTTTGATGTGTTTTACTATCTCTGCATATTCCTTTTCATAATCTACAAACAAAGCAAGATTTATTGCACACAATGCGAATGCTTCGTTATCAACTCGCTTTGAATAATATGCAACGCCGTCATATCCAAGTTTCTTACATCCCATCATAATGGATTGAGACAAAACATACTCTGATTTGAATGTTCTATTATTCTCTTTTATTCTGTATGATGTTGCAATCATTAACATCAGTAATTTGAGCCAAGTATGTACTTTTATGCTATCCAACTCATTAAGATTTAAAAAATGCCTAGTAGACACAGCAAGATTAAACACTTTTTGCTTGCCCTCCAGGAGTACCGGTGAAACATTAAAATCAATATCTGCTGGAAATCCTGTTTCTATCCAACAGCCATATGAACTATTTGCAAGATACATACTTGGATTACCAGGAATACTAAACCGGTAATTCCCGGATTTTGCTCGAAGCGAACGTGGCAAATGCAGCATATCCTTTGCTGAAAACGAATTGGAGGGATTGCCACTTCTGGACCTAAAGAATTGAAGTTCATTACTAACTACTCCGGGAAATGCTTGACTGGACTGGAGTTCACTTACAGCAAGTGGATCTTCACCAATGTCTCTCAACAGATTTCTAATAATTGTATTGCATTTTGCAATGTCAGCACAGTAATAACATTTTAGTGCTTCGAGTATCTTAAACCTGTATTTATTTAGTATCTTTATACTTTTCTCATCCGCACCAGCCCTGGTTGCTTGAGTAATCACAAGATTAAGTCGTTTTGACAAATCTTTAAGATAATCACCGTCTTTCGCAACAATATAAGGCGCATAAAGTTCTTTGCAAATAAAATCATTATTAAGCCATGTCAATCTCATAGTTATATTGTCAGCCAGCAAATTATAATTCCAACCGACTGCATTTTTACTGCAAATTAAATTCTCATCCTACATATAAGGGTTATCTTAACGTGCCGTATTTTACTGCACGTTTTTTTTTGTTCTCCTTG
>JAQUWF010000015.1 GCA_028692975.1 Lachnospiraceae bacterium | reverse complement strand
TGGGTGGGTTATGGAATATTCTAATGAAATGGTTATATAGTGACACAAGAGAATCGCCTAAAGAACTCGAAAAATTGGTAAAGCATTCTTTGAAATTATTCATAACATAGTAGACAATATCAAGGGGACACAGTAGTATTACTACTATATTCCGCTGTTAATAATGTATCAGTTCCGCAAAAATAATTTCCTCCACCTGTGCCTTAATCGTATTCATCAAGCTCACCCATTCCATTTGGTCGGTCTTTTTGAGCTGCTCCGTAATGCCCGCCGCTTTCATCAGCGGCGGCATCAGCCTTTCTAATCGCTCGTTGGCGGTCTGGTCGATTTCAAGCAGATGGGGGTAGAGCTTTTCAGATAAAAGCAAGCTGTTAAACAAGGCGGGGCGGTGTTCCTGTAAATAGGTTTTTCTCATGCGCCCATATTTGCCGATTGGCTGTGTCGGCTGCTCGCTCAATACTAAATTTGGAATGAGATAAGGTATGTTTTTGATGTTTCGGGGTGGTTTTGTTCTGGGGGAGATGGTATAATATTGGGGTACAGATGAGATGGTGCCTGGGAGGCTTATATTGTGGTAATATCTGGTTTGAAAAGAATTATTTTAAGTATTGTTGGATTCCTTGGGTTTGGATGGTTTGCTATTCCATTTTTTATGAGGCGGATTTTGAATATTGGGAATGGAACTGGAATGTTTCTGTTTGGGGTTTTAGCGGTTTATGGGATTTGGATGGAGCGTATTAACAGGTGGATTGGAAGAGGATGGAGAAGCCGGGGCGGGAAGGTTCTGATTAGTGTCTGCTGCGTGCTGGTTTTTGTGGCGGCTGTTTTGACTGTGATTTTTTCTGGTTTTATGGCGAAGGCTGCCCGAGTGAAGCCGGAGAAAGATGGTGTGCTCATTGTCCTTGGGTGCAAGGTTTATGGGGAAAATGCCAGTCTAATGTTGCGGGAGAGAATGGACGCTGCTTATGATTATATGATGGTGCATGAGAATGTGAATTGTATTTTATCCGGTGGTCAGGGGCCGGAGGAGGATATTACGGAGGCTGCGTGTATGTACCGGTATATGGTGGATAAGGGAGTTGATCCGGCGCGGCTGTATCGGGAGGATGCATCGACTTCTACCAGGGAGAATCTGGAATTTAGTCAGCACATCATGGAGGAACATGACTGGGGAGATAAGGTGATATTGGTGACCAATGAGTTCCATGAGTACAGGGCCGCTCAGATAGGAAAAAAACTGGGACTGCAGGTGTCGGCTGTTCCGGCGAAGACGGCCTGGTGGCTATTTTCTACTTATTACGTGCGGGAACTTTATGGGATTTTGTATGAATACATTCTTTGACAGTATGTGGTGATAACGGTTATACTATAAAAAAACGAAAAGAGGTAGCGGATATGATAAGATTTGATCATTTTAATTTTAATGTGTTTGATCTGGACAAGAGCCTTGCTTTTTATAAAGAGGCACTTGGTCTGGAGATTGTCAGAGAGAAGACAGGGGAAGATGGTTCTTTTAAGCAGTGCTGGCTTGGGGATAAAACCACTGGTTTCCAGCTGGAACTGACCTATAATGTGGGACGTGAAAAGGGGTATGATCTGGGAGAATGTGAATATCACCTGGCATTCCGCACGGACGAATATGATGCCTTCCATGCGCGCCACAAGGCCATGGGCTGTGTCGCCTATGAGAATGAGGCTATGGGTATTTATTTTATTACCGATCCTGACGGATACTGGATCGAGATTGTTCCCGAATAATGCCCTTGACAATTTCAATCCTGTAAAGATTAAATTTGGTTCATTTTATAAAGTGAATGTATAAAAAAATAAAAATCAGTCTGTTATTTGAACGATATTCAAATTGCAGATTGATTTTTTTATAGAGAAGAGTTATAATGAGCCTATAATAAATTGAACGATATTCAAAACAGATAAAACCGAAACATATGGATGGATTTATGAAGTGGGGATGGAAAAATGAGCGAGCGTAAAGTGAAAATTGCAAAAAGAATTATGATTTTCTGGACTTTATTTATTGGAATAGGTGCAGTGGCGGGGGCTGTTGGGATGCTGGTGGCACCGGATGGGAGTGCTATGGGGATGCAGGCTTTGCTGCCGTATTTTCAGGTGCTTCCATTTTCGGATGTGCTGTTTCAGAATTTTATCTTTCCGGGGATTTCTCTTTTCATTGTAAATGGAATATCCAATCTGACTGCCTTTTATCTGATTATGAGAAACAAAAGGATAGGAGCATATCTTGGATGTGCCTTCGGTGTGACGCTGATGCTCTGGATTATCATTCAGTTCGTCATTTTCCCGCCTAATTTCATGTCCACGATTTACTTTATTTTTGGACTGCTGCAGTTTATCTGTGGAATTGTGTATATTATTTTTCTGAAGCAGGACAGCTTTCATTTTGATGCCAGCGGGTACACGGAGATTGGAAAACAACCGAAAACGTTGGTGGTGTATTATTCCAGACTGGGGTATACGAGAAAAATCGCTTATGAGACTGCTAATGAGACCGGAGCCGATCTGTATGAGATTACTACGTCGGAACGAACCCACGGATTTCTTGGTTTTGCATGGCTTGGGCGGTTTGGGATGCATGGGTGGGGCATGCCGATCCATCCCATTAAAGTTGATTTGTCAGGATATGACAAAGTGATTCTCGTAAGTGCAATCCAGGTATTTAAGGTGGCACCCCCTATGCGGGAATTCTGCCGGGAGAGTCAGGGGAAGGTGAGGCAGTTGGAGTGTATTCTCGTACATTTCAGGAAAGACAGTACCTATAATAGCGCGTTTACTGAGGTGGAAGAACTCTTGCAGGTGAGGGCAGCGAAAAGAAAAAGTATTGTATGTAAATTCGGAAGAAAAGTAGAAGAATATGCGATATAATATAGAGATTGGAGAATGATGGAAGGAATCGTGGAGGAATGGCAAGAAAAGCAGTAGTGACAGGTGGGAAAAAAGACGAAATCATAGCGGCGGCACTGAAACTGTTTCTGGAAAAAGGGTATGAGAATACTTCTATACGCATGATCCAGAAGGAAGTGGGCAGTGAAGTCGGGCTTTTTTATTATTATTTTAAGGATAAGGATGCAGTGTTTGAGCAGGCACTGGACTTGTTTTTTAAACAGTACAAGTTGGAATTTGATAAGATAGTGGAACATGGGAGACAGCATCCCAAGCAGTTATTGAGTGATTTTTTTAATTATATGGGAGCAGCGACCAGCGCATTTCGGGAAAAATATTCGGTGAATCTGCACTGGACCGTACGTCGTGCAATCCGTGAACAGACCCTTGAAGTCATAGAACCATATTTGCGGGAAATCATGGACATACTGGTTTCGTATGGAGCCACACCAAAACTGGATTTGGATGTGGCAGCCATGTTTTTGACCCATGGGGTTGGTAGTATGATTCTCCATGAGGAGCGAGATACATTTTTGGAAAAGAAAGCAGAAGTCATTAAAGGAATTAATCTGATCATGGGACTGGACGTGGATAAAAATAGTACTTGACTTTCCCCCTGACTGGAACGTGTATAGTATGAATATGAAAGGAGGTAACACATGTATTCCATAGGTGAATTCTCAAAAATAGGAAGTGTATCCACTAAGACACTGCGGTATTATGATGAAATCGGATTGATTTGTCCGGCATTCGTCAATCAGGAAAATCATTACCGGTATTATGCGGCAGATCAGGTGTATACCCTGCTGTTCATATCAGAACTGAAAAGTTACGATCTGCGTCTGGAGCAGATTAAAGCGATTCTGAACAGTGAAGATGAACAGCTACTGGTGCATTTTCTAAAACAACGTATTCAGGAATTGGATAACCAGATGCAGGAGAATATTCAGTTAAAGCACAGCATCGAAAAGAAGATGCTGAAGATTCAGTCAGGAGGAAATATGATGGATAAGAAGTTGGATTTGACAGTAGAAGCAAAAGTATTTGCACCGGTATATGCGATGTACAAGAAAGCAGTCATTGACATAGGGCAGATTAGCAATGTGATTGGCAGTGTGTTTGAGGAAATCTATAAGAATGGTTTGAAACCAGACGGACCGGTTATGGTGTTTTATTTTGATGAAGAATTTCATGAGGAACATGCAAATGTGGAAGTATGCATACCGGTGATGGAGAGCGAGAAGGCAAAGACCTGCGAATCAGTGAAACACATTGAGCAGGGCCTGTGTGCTATGACTATGTATACCGGACCGTATTCAGCGTTGTGCAAAGCGTATGCGGCAGTTCTGGAATGGATCGATGACAATCAATATGAAATCGTATCCGCACCATTCGACTGTTACATGAACAGTCCACAGGAAGTAAAGAGTCCAGAAGAGTTTATCACGAAGGTTTGCTTCCCGATTAAGAAGAAGTAGAAGAAGGCAATGTGAAACATAGAAAGAAAACAGAGAAAACACAGGAATACATCAAAAGATGTTTGCTGTGTTTTTTCTGTTTCCTTTAAAGGTACTGAAAATAAATAAAGGGGTTGAAAAAAATAGTCAATAGGGTATTCTAAACTTAAAGGGATTGACCAGGACGGTCAATCTAAGAGGTCAGGGAGGTATCCGATGAACGATAAATTTTATGAACTTCCGCCGGAGAAACAACAGCGTATCCTCAATGCCGCTATGGAGGTTTTTGGACTGAATGAATATAAGCGTGCATCCACGGATCTTATTGCTGTCAAGGCAGGTGTGTCGAAGGGGTTACTTTTTTATTATTTTTATAATAAGAAAGAACTGTACCTGTTTCTCTTTCATTATGTGGCGGATATTATGCGAAAGCAGATTGTGAATCAGAAATTCCAGAAGATTACGGATTTCTATGAACTTCTTGCCTATTCCGCCGTGGAGAAGGCAAAGATACTGGAGAAAAATCCGTATATTCTGGAATTTGCTGTTAAGGCCTTTTATTCCGATAAGGAGGATGTCTCCGAAGATTTGAAGAAGATGACCACAGATCAAATAAAAAATGTGTATGCAGAGTATTTTGCACATCTGGACCTGTCCAAATTCAAAGAGGATGCCAATCCTATGTATGTTTATAAGATGCTGGTGTGGATGGCGGACGGCTATATGCATGATATGAAAATGAATGGAAAGCCTGTGGAGACCGATGTTTTAATGAAGGAATTTAATACCTGGATGCGCATGCTGAAAAAATTAACTTACAAGGAGGAATATCAGGATGAAAACCATAGAGATTGACCATATTACCAAGGATTACGGCTGGCACCGGGGCGTGTTTGACTTGTCCTTTCAGGTGGAGCAGGGAGAGGTGTTAGGCTTTTTGGGCCCGAACGGAGCCGGAAAGACCACAACGATCCGGCAGCTGCTTGGCTTTATCAAACCGGATAGCGGCAGTGTACGCATTCTTGGAAAGAACTGCTTCTGCCAGGCGGATGAGATTCAGAGAACCCTGGGCTATCTGCCGGGTGAGATCGCTTTTATTGATTCCATGAGCGGTATGGAGTTTATACGGTTCGTGGCGAATATGAAGCGGATGCGGGATTTGGGGCGGGCAAAGGAGCTGATGGATCAGTTTGATCTGAATGCATCGGGAAAGATCAAAAGAATGTCCAAAGGAATGAAGCAGAAGATCGGTATTGTCTGCGCCTTTATGCAGGACCCGGATATCCTGGTTTTGGATGAACCAACCAGTGGTTTGGATCCGCTCATGCAGAACTGTTTCGTGGATTTGATTTTAGGCGAAAAAAAGCGTGGTAAGACCATTCTTATGTCTTCTCATATTTTCGAGGAGATTGAGCGTACCTGTGACCGGGCGGCTATCATCCGGGACGGTGAATTGGTAGCCGTGGATACAATGGAAAAACTCTGTTCCGGAAGGAAAAAGCGGATGGAGATCACCTTCGCTAATGCATCTATGGCGGAGGCATATGCCGGGGAATTTACCAAAGCACAGCAGATGGCGGACAATCCAGAGAAGGTTGTCATGAAGGTGGGCAGAGAACTGGACGAAGCCATCAAAAAAGCCGGGAATTATACGGTAGTGGATCTGGATATACATACCCAGTCATTGGAAGAATTTTTTCTGCATTTTTATGGGGGTGAGGATAAATGATGAATGGAACTTTATATAAAAAGGAATGGAAATCCAATGGGGTTTTGCTGATTATTTTCATAGCCGTTTTGACCATGTACGCTGCCATGATCGTCTCCATGTTTGATCCCGAACTGGGAGACAGTCTTAAACAGATGGCCGCCAGCATGCCTGAAGTTTTTGCAGCCTTTGGAATGGCAGATGTAGGACAGACGCTCTTGGAGTTCGTGACCGGATACCTCTACGGTATTTTGCTCACTGCGTTCCCAGCAGTTTATATTATCATCCTGAGCAACCGCCTGGTGGCCCGATATGTAGACAATGGATCAATGGTCTACCTCCTGTCCGGTCCTCAAAAAAGAAGCCAGATCATCCGGACCCAGTTAATCTTCCAGGTCACAAGTCTTCTGGTCATGCTGCTGTATGTAATCGCCCTGATTATTATCACCGCCCAGTTCATGTTCCCGGGAGAACTGGAAATCCCCGGCTTCCTGAGAGTGAATGCAGGCCTGTTTGGCTTATGGATCATGTTCGGAGGAATCTGCTTCCTGTGTTCCAGCCTATGGAATGAATCAAAAACAGCCATAGGAATCAGTTCTGCAATCGTCATCTACACCCTCCTGGTTCAGATGATCGCACAGGTAGGAGAAAAATTTGAATTCCTAAAATACGCCACCCCCATAACCCTATTCAATGCCAAAGGGTTAGCCGATAATACGGCAGAAGCATGGATTACCTGTGCAGTTATGTATGGTGTTGGGATAGTTTGCTATATTGTAGCAACACAAGTATTCCAAAAGAAAAATCTGCCAATATAGGGGATAGTGTGGGGTGGAGACGCATCGGCTGGAGTTACAGCTTCTTTTCACAGCGCTACGTTCCCCTTCAGCTAATCGTTAACTGCGACTAAGACACTCAGCAAAGGCTTCGTGCCTAAGTCTCCGTAAACGCTGGATATTCAGGCTCACTGACGCTTTTTCTGTGAAAAGAAGCTGCAACCCCAGCCGATGCTGCGCACGCCATGAAGCGTTTTGTTAAGTGCTTTTTTTATTGACGTATGACGGAAAAAACTGGAAGTTGTAGAGGAGATATATGAGGGTATTTTTAGAAAGGATTAGGAAACATCAGAAAAGCCATTCAATGCTTACTATGGTGTTGATAACAATTGGAATCGCTTTAGGTGGCTTTCTACTTGGTATTTTACAGAAATGGATAGATGGTTCGGCAAGTAATGTATTGCCAGACATTCTAAACCAATTGGATATAAGAAATTATTTTGGACGTTTAGCTATTTGGATTTTATGAGCGACCATTATTTCGGTATATGCCAAAACACCTTTGCGAGCATCGATTAACACATTTTTGTTTTTCATTAGTATGTTGGCTGGATATTACTTGTACTGTAATTATATCTTAGGATTTTTACCAAGAACATATATGATGATATGGGTTGTTATTTCGATTGCTTCATTTTTTCTTGCTTTCGTTTGTTGGTATGCAAAGGGACAAGGTAAAATTGCAATAATTATATCCAGCGTGATTTTGGGCGTGTTGTTTTCACAGGCAATTCTTATTACACAAGGTATTTATGTAACACATTTTTTGGAAGTAATAACGTGGATAATCGGAGTAATTGTTTTGTATAGAAAACCGAAAGAGTTTGCGATAGAGATGGGATTGTCATTGGTTGTGGCTTTTCTATATCAACTTGTAATTCCTTATTGGGGTTAAAACAATTCCGATTGTAAAAACACAATGTTAAAGGCGGCAGGGAGAAATCTCTGCCGCAATTTTTTTGAAAAAAGGTCTTGCTTGTGACGCAGCGTAATGATGTATAATACATTATAGGAGGTAGATAATTATGGCGAAACACAGAGCAATACCGCTTGGGTTTATGACAGTTGGAGAGGTTGCAAAGAAAATAGGAGTTACTGTTCGTACATTGCAATATTATGACAAAGAAGGCTTGTTATCCCCTTCAGCAGAGAGCGAAGGTGGACGCAGGCTTTATACAGATAAAGACTTAGTTATGCTTCATCAAATTATATCTTTGAAATCATTGGGTTTTTCTTTGGATGATATAAAGCACCGCTTAATTTCTTTAGAAACACCGACTGATGTGGCAACCGCCCTTACCGAACAGGCAGATAGCATACGGGAGAAGATAGAACAGTTAACTGCTTCTTTGACAGCAATAGAACAGTTAAAAGAAGAAGTGTTACAAATGCAGGCAGTTAATTTTAAGAAGTATGCAGATATTATTGTTAATCTGCAAATGAAAAACAACTCTTACTATCTCATTAAGCGTTTTGATGACGATACGCTCGATCATATCCGTAATCGGTTTGATAAGGAAAGCGGTTTGAATTTTATGGATAGATTTAATTGTTTGAGTGATGAAATTATAGAACTGCAAAAGGCAAGTGTATCCCCTGAAAGTGAGAAATGTCAACGAATTGTAAAAGAGTATTGGGGATTGATTACGGAATTTATGAATGGCGATATGAGTATGCTTCCGAAATTGATGGAGATGGGCAATATTGATACCGCTACAAATGCTTGGGAAGAAAGACAAAAAATTGTAAACGACTATTTAGAGCCGGCTTTGCAAATCTACTTTTCAAGACTTGGAGAAAATCCGTTTGAGGGGGTGGAATGATGAATAGTGCAATACAAGTTTGTGGATTAAAAAAAAGCTATAACAGCAACATTGTTCTCAGTGGATTTGATTTTGAAATTGAAAAGGGAGAAACTTTCGCTCTGCTCGGTGCAAATGGCGCAGGAAAAACGACAGCCCTTGAATGTATTGAGGGTTTGAGAAAATATGATAGCGGTACAATTACGGTAAACGGGAAAATGGGTATTCAGTTGCAGTCATCCTCTTTACCTGCCCATATCAAACCGATGGAGGCTGTAAGATTATTTTCAAAATGGAACAAGGCAAAGATTGATTTCACTATGCTTAACGCTCTTGGCATGAAAGAAATTGAGAAGAAACAGTACATCCAACTATCCACAGGACAAAAAAGGCGATTACATCTTGCTCTTGCACTTATCGGTAATCCAGATATTATTTTTCTCGATGAGCCGACTGCGGGGCTTGATGTTGAGGGTAGGGTTTCACTTCACGAACAAATTCGCAAACTTAAGTCACAAGGAAAAACGATTGTTTTGGCAAGTCACGATATGGCAGAAGTGGAAAACTTATGCGACTGCATTGCAATTTTGAATAATGGGAATATTGCCTTTTGTGGCACAACCACAGAACTGACAGATAAGATTGGGGAAAAGTATTTTATCCATATCAAAACGCAACAAGGAAACAGCACTTTTGAAACAGATAATATTGAAGATACTTTGATTTCCTTGCTTAATGATTTGAAGCAAAAAGAAATTCGTATATTGGATATTAAAGTTGACCGTGGTACACTTGAACAACATTTTATCGAAATGGCAAGGAGGGAAGCAGAATGAACGGTTTTTTATATGGCGTAGCGTTACAGTGGAAATTGGATATACGAAGTAAGTCCCTCTTAGTTACCTGCTATATCGTTCCGCTTATTTTCTTTCTTCTTATGGGTGGTATTTTTACTTCCATTATGCCCGAAATGGGAAGTACACTAATACAATCTATGATTGTAATGAGTGTTTCAATGGGGGCGTTTATCGGATTACCGCCGTCGCTGATTGAAACTTACGGAAGCGACATAAAAAAGGTTTATAAAGCAAACGGAGTACCTATCTATTTAGGACTTGTTACAATGTTCTTTTCGGCATTTGTTCATTTGATGATTACCTGTATTGTGATCGTGCTACTTGCCCCTATTCTATTTGAAGCAACTTTGCCGACACAACTTCCGTTTTTCTTTCTTGCACTTGCTATATACATTATTGTGTCGTTAAGCATTGGAAGTATTTTAGGGTTGACGGTAAAAAATCAAGCGAAACTGACGATGATAGCACAATTAGTGTTTTTGCCCTCAATTATGCTTTCGGGGATTATGTTCCCTACCGACTTGCTGCCCGATTTTCTCGAATCCATAGGGCGTATTTTCCCTGCTTCCTGTGGATACCGATTGATGTTGGATAATGGATTTTGCTTTGAAAATCTATGGTATCTGATCTTTATCTTTTTTGCAGCGGTAATTGTATGTGGAATAGTTTTGAAAAAACAAAAACCAAAATAGTTTAGAGCAATCTTACTTTAATCTTTTTCCTTCCCAGCGAGCGAAGCGAGGCACCCCCACCCACCGCATTAAGGCGTCAGCGCGAAACCGTGCCTGTTTCACCAGACATCAGCGAAGGCATTTTAGAAAGTCTTAATTTACAAGCCCCGCCCGGGACTGCTGAAATCGGCTTTACAGAAGCCGATTTCAAAACCACCTGAGAAGCGTTTGCATCGGTAAACGGTTCGAATGTGGTTGGTGCAGTCCCGGGCGGGGCTTGTAAATTTTTAGACTTTCAAAATGCCGGAGCGGTCTGGTGAAACAGGCACGGTTTTGCGCGTCCGTCCCTTAATCCACGACAACCCCTTTTTGTAACATAACATTCGCATACAAAGCAGCTTCCCCAGTAGCGATAATCGCATAGCAGGTCTTCGCCTCATCATAGAACTTAAACCGCTCAATATTTCCAACCGCATTGGCTCCACGGTCATCATACTTTGCAACAATCTCCTTATATGTATCCCAGATCGGTGTCTCCACATCATCCCCAGGCATAACTTCCATAAGATTCATAGGTTTCTCTACATAACTGTCCAGTGGGAAAACCTGCAGAATAGCATCCAGAATCTCCGGAACACCATGACCGTCACAACGGATTACGATAGCATCCTTACCCATAGACTCAGCAGGGAAATTGCCATCCGAGATAACAAGACGGTCGCTGTGACCCATCTCAGCTAAAACCTTTAATAATTCAGGTGATAAAATTTTTGGAATACCTTTTAACATAGTAAAACTCCTTTCCTGGCACGATGGCCGTGGGTATAAAAACCCAGATTTTCTATTCATAAAGATAAATCCATTATAGCACATATTCAATAGAAAATATTCCAAAAAAAGTAGAATAATTTCCTGTTGACAAAAAGACAGAAGAGGATTACTATGATGGAAGAACGAAACGTTTCGGTTTCGAAAAACAGGAGGAAAAAAATATGCCATTAGTAACGTCAGAACAAATGCTTTTAGATGCACAGAAAGGCGGCTACGCCGTAGGAGCTTTTAATGTAGAGAATATGGAGATGGTCAAAGCAGTCATCGCCGCAGCAGAAGAGATGCAGGCCCCGGTTATGCTTCAGACTACACCATCTACGGTCAAATACGGAACGGTAGAGACCTATGCAGCCATCGTTGCAGCAGAGGCAAAAAAAGCATCCGTACCGGTATGTTTACATCTGGATCACGGCAGCAGTTACGAACTGGCGGTACAGTGTCTGGAGAATGGGTACACATCTGTTATGATCGATGGTTCTCATGAAGATTTCGAAGGCAACATTGCAGTCAGCAAAAAGACAGTAGAAACTGCAAAGAAATATAACATCCCAGTTGAGGCAGAACTTGGCAAAGTCGGCGGAAAAGAAGACGATCTGGAAGCAGAGGCAGATACCAATACAGATCCAATGGAAGCCAAAGAATTCGTGGAGCGCACGGGCATCCAGTCACTGGCTGTAGCCATCGGTACTGCACATGGCTTTTATGTGGGAACACCTGTATTAGATAAAGAAAGATTATCCGAGATTCGCAAAGTCGTATCCATTCCGTTGGTTCTTCACGGTGCATCCGGCCTCACCGATCAGGACGTATCCGACTGTGTAAAACGCGGCATCTGCAAGGTGAATTTCGCCACAGAACTGCGCAAGGCATACACAGATGCTGAGAAAAAACTATATGCAGAAAAACCAGAGACCTTTGATCCGAAAGCATACGGAAAAGTCGGTATGGCTGCAGTAACCGAGTTGGTAAAAGGAAGAATGAAAGTTTGCGGTTGTGATCACAAAGCAAAATAGGTGACAATATGGCAGCGACCATAAAAGATATAGCAAAACAGACAGGTCTGGGACTTGCCACCATATCTTCTTATTTGAATGGTGGTAATGTGCGTGAGAAAAACAGAGTCAAGATCGAGGCTGCTATCGAAGAACTGCATTACGAAGTAAATGTGGTAGCAAGAGGATTAAAGACGAACCGAACAAAGACCATCGGTGTGGTCATCCCGGAATTGAACAATATTTTCTGCAGTGAGATCATCACCGGTATCGAAGATATTCTGCGCAGCCATGGCTACGGTACCATCATTTGTGACTGCCGTACTGATGAGAAACTGGAGAAAGAAGCGGTGGACTTCTTATACAAGAAACGGGCGGATGGCATCATCAATATGCCGGTGGATCCCACAGGCACCCATCTGCAGCCCTTCCAGAAGGCAGATAAGCCCATAGTGCTTATCGACCGTAAGATACAGGGTGTGGAGGCAGACAGTGTACTGGTGGATAATAAAGCGGCTGCGCAGCATGCCATAGAACTGCTGCTGAGGGCAGGGCATACCAAAATTGGTCTGCTTGGCGGTCCGGAAAATGTATACACGGCCCAGGAGCGATACAAAGGCTATAAGGCAGCTTACGAAGCGGCAGGACTTCCATGGGAAGAATCCTGGATCCATCACGGAGATTATACCATCCGGGGTGGTGTGGAAGGATTGGAAAAACTGGTTCGGGACACAGATGTGACGGCAGTATTTGTGGTCAATTATGAAATGACCATGGGTGCCATGATCGGTGTCAACGAACTGGGAATCAAAATATCGGAAGAATTATCCGTGATCGGATTCGATAATCTGCTTTTTGCCCGGGCATGCAGACCCAAGCTTACCATTGTTACTCAGCCTACAGATGAGATAGCAAAACATGTGGCGGATATCATCCTTATGCGGCTGGAAGGCACAGAAGAAGAAAAAGCGCAGGCAAAAAAAACAGTAAAATTACAGACGGAGATCGTTGAAGGCAAATCGATACGAGACTTATAAGAGCAAAATAAAATCTCGAGGTGAAAGATGAAACCATATTTATTAGGAATTGATATTGGAACAAGTGCCTGCAAGGTAGCCATATTCCGTAAGGACGGCACGGTTGTGGCAAGCGGTACCGGAGATTATCCGGTGTATTATCCCAAACCGGGCTGGGCTGAACAAAATCCGGAGGAATGGTGGAGTGCCGTATGTCAGGCTATCAAAGATTGTTTGAAAAAAGGACAGGTAGATTCTGCTGATATCGCAGGGATTGGCATCGACGGACAGAGCTGGTCCGCCATCGCCATAGATCAGGATGGCAAAGTGCTGACCAATACCCCTATCTGGATGGACACCAGAGCAGAAGACATTTGTGAGCGTCTGAACAAAGAAATTGGTGCAGATCAAATCTTTGCACTGGCTGGAAATTCGCTGCAGCCGTCCTATACTACGGCAAAGATTCTCTGGTATAAGGAACAGATGCCAAAGATATACGACCAGATTCATAAAATCCTCCAGTCCAACAGTTTCATCGCCTATCGGCTGACCGGTGTGATTTCCCAGGATATGTCCCAGGGATATGGCTTGCATTGTTTCGATATGCAGCACGGCACCTGGAACGATGAAATGTGTGAAAAACTTGGGATACCAAGACAGTTCCTTCCCGAACTGGTTCCATGTCATCAGGTAGTTGGCAGGGTCACAGCCCTTGCGGCCAGGGAAAGCGGACTGGCGGAAGGAACGCCGGTGGTGGCCGGTGGTCTGGATGCGGCCTGCGGTACTTTGGGGGCAGGTGTTTTATATCCGGGAGAGACACAGGAACAGGGTGGTCAGGCAGGCGGTATGAGCATCTGTATGGATACCTATGCGGCAGATCCAAGACTGATCCTCGGCTACCATGTGGTGCCGGATCGGTGGCTGCTCCAGGGCGGGACCACCGGAGGCGGCGGAGTCATGCGCTGGATGGAGCGGGAATTTGGCGATTACGAGAGAAGCACATCTGCCGAAAAGGGCAAATCTTCCCTGGAGCAGTTCAATGATAAAGCGGAAGCCGTATCGGCGGGCAGTGACGGCCTTGTATTCCTTCCCTATATGGCAGGGGAGCGCTCCCCTATCTGGGATCCGGATGCGAAAGGCGTCTTCTATGGGCTGGATTTTTCCAAGACCAAGGGCCATATGATACGGTCTGCCATGGAAGGCGTGGCTTATGCCCTGGAACATAATCTTCAGATCGCAGAATCCACTGGGGCAGAGGTAAAAGAACTTCGTGCCATGGGCGGCTCGGCCAATTCCAGATTATGGACACAGATCAAATCCGACATTACCGGCAAGCCAATCGTCGTACCGTCTTCCGACACGGCGACCACCCTGGGTGCGGTCATACTGGCAGGGGTAGGCGTTGGTATGTATAAAGACTTTGAAGAGGCAGTGAAACTTACCGTAAAGGTGACCAGAAAACATGAGCCGGATATGGAAAATCATAAGATATACGAAAAGCAGTTTCAGACTTATCTGGAATTATATGAACAATTAAAATGTATTATGAAGAAAACAGGAGGAGCTAAGCAATGAGAGCAGGAGTCGTACATGCAAGAGAAGACATACGTTATGAAGAAATCGAGAAGCCGCAGCCAAAAGCCGGTCAGGTACTGATCAAGGTAAAATATACCGGTATCTGCGGATCGGATATTCCCCGCGTAAACGGTGATGCGTGTCATTTCTTCCCCAATGTGCTGGGACATGAGTTCTCAGGCGTGGTAGAAGAAACTGGAGAGGGCGTGACCACCTTACAGGCAGGAGACCGGGTGGCAGGTGTACCTCTGGTACCTTGTATGAAATGTGACGACTGCCAGAAGGGTAACTATTCTCTCTGCAAGAATTATAGTTTTATCGGCTCCCGTGAATTCGGAAGTTTTGCAGAATATGTAGTGGTACCGGAAAAGAATGCAGTCAAATTCGAAGAAGAAGTTACCTTCGAGCAGGGTGCTCTTTTTGAGCCGGCAACCGTAGCACTGCACGGTCTGGAGCGCGTCAACTACCGGGGTGGCAAAAATGTGGCAATTCTGGGCGGCGGAACCATCGGACTGCTTGTTATGCAGTGGGCAAAGATCTTCGGCGCAAAACAGGTAGTCGTATTTGATATCGCACCGGAACGTCTGGAACTTGGCAAACATCTGGGAGCGACAGGGGGCATCAATACCCTGGATAAAGATTTCATGGATCAGGCCATGGCTCTTACAGACGGCAACGGTTTTGATTACGTATATGAGACCGCAGGCAATACCATTACCATGAAAATGGCTTTCGAACTGGCAGCAAACAAAGCACAGGTATGCTTCGTAGGCACACCCACCAGAGAAATGACCTTCTCCGTAAAAGAGTGGGAGAACATCAACCGGAAGGAATTCACCCTGACCGGTTCCTGGATGTCCTACAGCGCACCGTTCCCGGGACATGAGTGGGATATGACCGCACATTACTTCAAGACCGGGGAATTAAAGATTGATGAATCCTTCATCTTTAAGAAGGTGCCTCTCTCTGAGATTGCCAGTGCCTTTGAGATGTATAAGACACCGGGAACAGTAAAAGGGAAAATATTAATCGACAGTGAAAAATAGGAGAATATACCATGATTTTGACGGTTACATTAAATGCAGCAGTTGATAAACGATATGTGATAAAAAATGTCCAGGTGGGACAGGTCAATCGTGTATCGGAATGTGTATATAGTCCCGGTGGAAAAGGACTGAATGTTTCCAAGGTGCTTTCTGTTGCAGGAGAACCTGTCACGGCCACCGGATTCATCGGCGGACATGCAGGCGATTATATTGCGGAGCAGTTGAAACCTTTCGGTGTGGAGGCGGATTTCTACCGCCTTGAGGCGGAAAGTCGTTCCTGTCTGAATATCTGGGATGAAGAAAACCGTGTACAGACTGAAATCCTGGAACCGGGATTTACCGTTTCACCGGATGAATTTGAGGGATTTAAAGTAAAATTCAAAAAACTGGTGAAAAAGGCAGATGTAGTAGCCATGTCCGGCAGTGTTCCAAAAGGCCTGGATACATCCGTATATGAAGAACTGGTTGCCATAGCAAAGGATGAACAGAAAAAAGTGATTCTGGATACCAGCGGAGACTATCTTGTGCAGGGCATTCAGGCCAAGCCAACCCTGATAAAGCCCAATATTGACGAGATCCGTATGCTGACCGGCAAGCAGTGTGATAAAAGAGAAGATGTGCTGGCGGCTGCGGAACAGATTCACGACAGCGGCGTGGCAGTGGTTGTTATTTCCCTTGGTGCGGATGGTTCCCTGGTAGTTTGCGACGAGGGTGTGTATCAGGCTATGGTGCCAAAGATTGATGCTGTCAATACTGTTGGCTGTGGAGATTCCATGATCGGTGGCTTTGCCATGGGATTAGCCAGGGATCTTTCTATAGAAGAAACGCTGCGCATGGCCAGTGCCATCTCGGCAGCTTCAGCCCTGCGGGAAGAAACAGGGATCTTCGCAGTAGAAGATATGGAACACTTGTTACCACAAATCCAGATAATAAAACTAAAATAGGAGGATATAGCGATATGAGTGAATGTATTAATCCGGCTGATGTGCCAAAAGTAAAATTGTATACAGGGGAAGAAATCCCATGTGTAGGAATGGGAACCTTTGGTTCGGACCGTTTTACCCCGGATGAAGTGTCTGCAGCGGTGGCAGGAGCTATCCGCTGCGGATACCGCATGTTCGACTGTGCAGCCTGCTACGGCAATGAAGATCAGATCGGAAGAGTATTCAAAGATGCTTTTGATGAGGGCATCGTAGAACGTAAGGACCTGTATATCATGACTAAAGTATGGAATGATATGCATGAACATGTGGAGGAATCCTGCAAAAAGAGCATCGAAGACCTGCAGTGTGGATATATCGATTTATTCTATATTCACTGGCCATTCCCGAACTACCATGCACCGCATTGTTCCGTAGATTCCAGAAACCCGGATTCCAGACCATTCAGCGTGGATGAATTTTTGCGTACATATAGACAGTGCGAAGACCTGGTGGAAAAGGGCCTGATCAAATCCATAGGTATCTCGAATATGACCATCCCGAAACTGGAGGCTGTGCTTCCGCTTCTGAAAATCAAACCGGCGGCTTGTGAATTCGAACTCCATCCGGCCTTCCAGCAGCAGGAGTTGTTTGATTACCTGACCGGAAAAGGCATTCAGCCAGTAGGCTACATGCCCATCGGTTCACCAAAGAGACCGGAACGGGATATCTGCCCAGAGGATGTCAACGATATGGAAATGCCGGAGATGCAGGCTATCGCTAAAGCACATGGGGTACATCCGGCCCTTATCGCGCTGAAATGGGCAAGACAGAGAGGTCAGATTCCGATCCCATTTTCTATCCACGAGAGGAACTACATCAGCAATCTGAAATGTATGCTGGAGGATCCCCTCACCCAGGAAGAGATGGATACCATCGCTACCCTGGATCGCAACAACAGACTGGTAAAAGGCCAGGTATTCCTGTGGGAAGATGCCAAAGACTGGCATGATCTGTGGGATGAAGAGGGAGTTATCGTAAAATAAAACAACTATGCCGGGCACTTTCCAAAAGGTGCCCGGTATTTTAATGCGCATCTGAATGTCTGGAATGTCACACAATGGAAATAGACAAATGCCGGAGAATCGGATATAATGTGTGAAGAGAAAAAAACAGGTGTAGGTGAGCGTATGTTTAAAGTATTGTTAGTGGACGATGAGATCCTGGTGAGGGATGCGATTCGTGAGAATATTGACTGGAATGCCCTGGATTATGAATTGGTGGCTGATTGCCAGAACGGCAGGGAAGCCATAGAATACGTGGAACAGGAACCGGTGGATCTGGTTCTTACAGATATCGGTATGCCTTATGTGGACGGGATGGAACTAAGCAAGTTCTTATATAATAATTATCCCGACACGGCAATTATTATTTTCAGCGGTTTCAGTGACTTCGAGTATGCCAAAAAGGCTATTCAGTACAAGGTTTCGGAGTATATCCTAAAGCCGGTCACGGCTATGGAACTGACCGAAGTATTGAAAAAACTACATACGAAGCTGGAGCAGCGGGAGCATCAGGTAAAAAAAATAGACCGGCTGACCAGGGCCTATGAGACTTACCGGAAGAATGAGTCCATGATCCGCTCAAAATCCTTGACACAACTGGTCAAGGGCACGCAGGAATTGAATATCTGCCTGCAGGAATTGGGTGATGTAGGCATCACGCTCCATTCTACGGACTATCGTGTGGCAGTGGTAGATCTGGATGCTTTTTCTGATTTGAACCATGCTTCGGATGAGGACAAAAAAGACATCGAATGGATGAGCTTTGTGGTGGAAAATATCAGTAACGAAATCCTTGAGAATTATCAGTGCGGCATGGCATTCCGGGATGATAACAGAAAAACATTCCTGTTGTTTGAGACCAATAAGCCAAAGGAATTCAAAGGACAGATTCGGAAAATATGTGAGAAAATCCAGTCCAGCATCTATGAGACGGTCAAATTCCAGGTGTCCATCGGTATCGGCACTTATGTACAGGATCTTGCTGATCTGCATACGTCTTACGAATCGGCAGTGTCGGTGCTGGCATACCGCTATACAGCGGGTGAGGGGCTGCTCATAGACCGGGAGGAAGAGGTCAATATCGGCGGTGACATCAATATAGAAGAATATACGACTGCACTGAGCACCTGTGTGAAAAATGCACAGTCCGATAAGACAAGAGCGTTTTTCCAGCATCTGGAAGAAGATTTCTGGGAAGCGAGACTTAGCAAAGACCGTGTGGTTTTATATTTACACCAGATTACCAGGGCAGTGTATGATGTGATCAAATACATCGATGCGGGAGATAAAAATCTAAAAACAGATCGGAATAAGGTCTTTGACCGTATAGCCGATAGCAGATCCTGTGGGGAAGCCATGGAATATGTGAAGGACTATGCCCTGAAGGTTATCTATGATATGGAGAATCTGAATCAGTCCAGCGGACAGAAACAGGCCATGCTGGCCCTTGATTATATTCAGCAGCATTATGGGGATGTGGACCTGAGTCTGAATACCATCTGTAATTACCTGAGTATCAGTACCAGCCATTTCAGCAGTGTATTCAAGGAGACCACCGGTGAGACATTCATGGAGGTGCTGATCCGCACACGCATGCAGAAGGCAAAGGAACTCATTGAGAAGACAACACTGCGAAATTACGAGATAGCAGAGCGGGTAGGCTTCAGCGATCCGCACTATTTCAGCATTTCATTTAAAAAGATGACTGGAAAAAGCCCAACAGAATACGCAAAGGAGCATCGCTAAATGTCGGAAAAGGAAAAAAAGCAGAGAAAGACCGTGATCGGCCGTTTTAAAAGCATACGTACCGCTATGCTTTTTTCCTTTACACTCATTATTCTGGTGGCACTATCTATTTTTTTGATTATTGCATTGACTTATACGGAAAATACGGTTATGGACAATGCCGTCAGCAATACTTCAAAGATCATCGGGCAGGTTAATTATGATATTGATTCGTATATCGATTACATGGAAAATATATCTTCTGTTGTGGTAAATAATGAAGACGTACAGACTGTTCTCTTTGAGGATGAGGCTTCCGGTGTGAAGCGGGTGGCGGCGGAGGAACGGGTGATATCCCAGTTCCGCACGATCATAGACAGCCGTGATGATATTTACAATATCGCCGCGGTACGTAATATGGATCATTATGTGGTGAATGATGGCTATACTTCGCTGAACTCTCATGTGGATATTGCCAGCCAGGACTGGTATCAGAAGGCCATGGAATCGGACACGGGTATCAGCCTGTCCCCTTCCCATGTACAGAATGCCATCACCAGCAGTTACAAATGGGTCATTACCCTGAGCCGTGTCATTACCAATCAGACAACCAATGTGCGGGAGGGGCTGTTTTTTATTGACCTGAATTACAGTGCGATCAGTAACCTCTGCAACAATAATAAAATCGGAAATAAGGGCTACCTTTATATTCTGGATGAAAATGGCAATCTGATCTATCATCCACAGCAGCAGTTGATTTACGGTGGTCTGAAGACGGAGCGGGTGGACGAGGTGCTGGAGTGCAAGAACGATCATTTCATTGTTTCAGATGACAATGACAGCAAATTATATACCATATCCACCTCGGAAAAAACCGGATGGACCGTAGTCGGTGTGGCGTATAATTCGGAGTTGCTGAAAAACAACAAGCAGACTCAGCTCCTGTATGTGCTGGTAGCATTGGTGCTTTTGGCGGCGGTCGTGATTCTTTCCAGCATTATTTCCAAGGGCATTACGAAGCCGGTGGAAGACCTGCGTGACTCTATGGAAAAGGTGGAGCAGGGGGAATTTGATAAGGCCAGCGTGGCGATTACCACCAACAATGAGATTGGAAGCCTGAGCAAATCCTTTAACCTTATGACTGACCGTATACAGAATCTTATGGAGCAGAATGTGTATGAGCAGGAGCAGAAGCGAAAGAGCGAGATGAAAGCACTGCAGTCCCAGATCAATCCACACTTCCTGTATAATACCCTGGATTCCATTATCTGGATGGCCGAGGGAAAGAAAAATGAGGAAGTCGTGCTTATGACCTCCTCCCTGGCAAGACTCCTGCGGCAGAGTATCAGCAATGAGGACGAACTGGTGCCAATCCGCCAGGAAATCGATTATGTGAAGAGCTATCTGACCATTCAGAAAATGCGTTATAAGGACAAACTGGAATTCCAGATCGAGGTGGACCCGGAGGTGGAGTGGAATCCTATCGTCAAACTGGTGCTGCAGCCTATCGTGGAAAATGCCATTTATCATGGACTGAAATACAAAGAGACGAAGGGCATGCTCACCATAAACGTTACCAAGGATACGCAGAAAATCTATATCCGCATCCATGATGACGGGGTCGGTATGAATCAGGATACGCTGGATCATATTTTTGACCACCACAAGGTGAACTACAAATCAAATGGCGTGGGCATTTACAATGTGCAGCAGCGTCTTCAGCTGCATTACGGTGAAGAATACGGTATTTCTTATGAAAGCAGGGAACTGGAGGGGACCACTGCCACAATCATTATCCCCCTGAATAAAGGAGGCGACGGAGATGAAAACGAATAAGAGACTGATTCTGGTTGCACTCATCCTTATATGTTTAGGGATTGGCAGTTACGCCATCTACAAAAATGCAGAATTAGATGAACAAAAATCCTATCAGGTGATTCTGATCCCAAAGATCGTCGATGAGAGTAATGATTTCTGGACCTCGCTTATCGAGGGGGCAAAGATGGCTGCAGAGGAAAATAATCTGCAGTTACAGGTTACGGCACCGGATAGCGAGGATGCCTATGAGCAGCAGAATGAATTGATCCAGTGGGCCATTGATCAGAAGCCGGACGCGCTTATCGTTGCACCCACCAGTTATACACAAAACAGTGATATGCTCCAGAAGGTGAAGGATAACAATATCAAACTGGTCTATGTGGATTCCCAGACGGATAGGAAAATAGAAGATGCTGCTGTGGCAACAGATAATATAGAAACGGGGACGCAGCTGGGGGATTATGCAAAGGAACTGATTGAGTCCACGCCCATTGAGGAGCCGAGCATTGGTATTGTCGGGCATGTGAAAGGGGCTTCCACAGCCATCGACAGGGAGACTGGCGTGAGAAGCGGACTGGGGGCCTATGCAGAGAATATAGAAGAAGTGGTTTTCTGTGATTCGGCCTTTGGCAAGGCATATGATCTTACCGTGGATCTGATCAGAAAGCATCCACATATGAATGTAATAGTCGGCCTGAACGAATATTCCGCAGTAGGTGCGGCCAGGGCTATTAAGGATCTTGGATTGAAGAATAAGGTGACTGTGGTAGGATTTGACAGCTCACTGGAAGAAATACAACTGATGGAAGAAGGCGTATTCAAGGGGATTGTTATCCAGAAGTCATTTAACATGGGCTATCTGGGTGTGGAACAGACTGCGAAGCTTCTGAATGGAGAACAGGTAGATGAATTCCTGAATTCTGGTTCCAAACTGATCACTATGAACAACATATATACGGAAGAAAATCAGAAACTTCTTTTCCCATTTGTGGGCGAACAACAGTAAAAATGCGGTGGTAAATAGTCACTATTTGCCACCGTAATTTTTTACCGTAAAAATTTAACCATTTTCTATAAGATATTCAATTAATATTTTTACAATTTGGACATATAATGTTCACAAATTGAAAAATAGATGGGATGGTGAAGATGTGAGTGCGGGAGAGAAAGATGGCTGGATACATATCGCTGGGGCGATTGAGAAAAATATTACGCAAGCGGCGGCGCTGAGAGAGTAGGAGGAATAAGAAGTGGAAAATTTTAAAAACAACAAAATCATTAAAAAAATTGGATTTAACAGAGTCGTGCTGATCGGGGTACTGATACTCATGTACTTTGCATTTGCACTGGTATGTTCCATCATGGGCAAGGCATCGTTTATTAATTATCAGAGAATCTTAAGTTTATTGAATTATTCATATTTCCTTGGATTTCTGGCATTGGGTGTAACCTTTGTTATTGCCACAGGCGGTATCGACTTTTCTATTGGTACAGTAATGTTCTGTGCAGCACTGGTCGGTGGTCAGTTATTGACCAAATCAGGTTTACCTGTTATCTTATGTCTGCTGATCTGCGTAGCAGTCGGCGTTATCTTCGGTATGTTAAACGGATTCATGGTTGCTTATATGGGACTGCCGTCCTTCATTTCTTCCATGGCAAGTATGATGCTTTCCAAAGGTATCGGTTCCGTATTCACAAAGACACAGTCAGTCAGCTGGCCGCAGGCAACTGCAGACGATGGCTGGTATAGAAGTCTGGTAAAAGTCACAGTCGGTGGCGTTACCATTCCAACCGGTCTGATCTTCCTGATCATTGTTGCAATTATCTGCTCCATGATCCTGAATAAGACAAAGGCTGGACGTTATATCTTATGTTTAGGAAGCAACAAAGAAGCAGTTCGTTTATCAGGTGTTAATGTTAAAAAATGGGAATGTCTTGCATACGTAATCTGTGGTACCTTAGCAGGAATCGCAGCCATCGTATTCGTAGGTGCTTACTCGACGGTTCAGCCGGGACTTGGTGATACATATAACAACGACGCGATTGCAAGTTGTGTAATGGGCGGAACTTCCATGTCAGGTGGACTTGCTTCCATCGGTGGGGCATTCATAGGTGTTATGATTATTTCATTGCTGCAGGAGGGTATTCTGGCTATGGGATTCCAGAAAGACTGGCAGTATGTGATCACTGGTATTATCGTTATCATCGCAGTATATGCCGATGTACGAAGCAGAAAGAGAAGAAATTAATCAGATTAAGAAAGGATAGAAGGTGAAATCATGGGTGAAGTAATCTTAACAATGAAAGGTATTGATAAGTCTTTCCCTGGTGTACATGCATTGGATCATGTAGACCTGGAGATACGCAAAGGCGAAGTTCATGCACTCATGGGAGAAAACGGTGCAGGTAAATCAACTTTGATGAAAGTACTGACCGGTATCTATTCCATGGATGAAGGATCAATTACATATGAAGGAAAACAGGTAACATTTACAAATCCGAGAGAGGCACAGGCTGCCGGTATCGTGATCGTACATCAGGAATTAAATATGATGAACCACTTGACCGTGGCACAGAATATTTTCATCGGCCGTGAGATGATGAGCGGTAAGCTGATCAATGACAGCAAGATGAATAAAGAAGCAATAAAACTCTTCCAGAAATTAAACATCGATATCAATCCAAATGATAAGATGGGAGACCTTACCGTAGGTAAACAGCAGATGTGTGAGATCGCAAAAGCGATTTCCCATGAGGCGAAGGTTATTATCTTTGACGAGCCGTCTGCAGCACTGACCGAGACGGAGATCGAAGAATTATTCAAGATCATTCGTGACCTGAGAGACCAGGGACTTGGTATCGTATACATATCACATCGTATGGATGAGATCAAAGTTATCACAGACCGTGTTACAGTTATGCGAGATGGCGGTTATGTAGGCACTCTGATTACCAAGGATTCCACTAAGGATGATATCATCAACATGATGGTTGGACGTGTTATCTACGAAGATCCGAAGACAGAGAGCAACGTGGCACCGGATGCACCGGTAGTCTTAAAGGTAGAACATCTCAATGCAGGCAAGATGGTACGAGACGTAAGTTTCGAGCTTCACAAAGGTGAGATCCTCGGATTCTCAGGACTGATGGGAGCAGGTAGAACAGAGACCGCAAGAGCCTTATTCGGAGCTGATCCGAAAGATGGCGGAGATATCTATATCAATGGTACAAAGGTAGATATCAAGACTCCGATGGATGCAGTAAAAGCCGGTATCGGATATCTGTCAGAGGACAGAAAGCGATTCGGAATCGTTGTTGCGAAGACCGTAGCAGAAAACTCTACCATGGCAAACCTTGACAACTTTACAAGCGGACTCTTCATTAACAAAAAGAAAGAAAATCAGATAGCACAGAGATATGTAGAAGAATTAAAGACGAAGACACCGACCGTAGATACGGAAGTGGTTAACCTGTCCGGTGGTAACCAGCAGAAGGTAGTTATTGCAAAATGGCTGGTAAGAAACTGTGATATCCTGATCTTCGATGAACCAACCCGAGGAATCGATGTAGGTGCAAAGAGTGAGATCTATCATTTGATGAATGAACTGGTAGCAGAAGGGAAATCGATTATCATGATTTCTTCTGAAATGACAGAAGTACTGCGAATGAGTGATCGAATCGTCGTAATGTGCGAAGGTAAGAAGACCGGCGAGATTGATATCGCGGAAGCAACCCAGGAAAACATTATGCATGCAGCAACACTCAGAGATTAATGAGGAGATGAAGAGATGGAAAATAAAGAGAAAAAGGGGAATGCTTTTACCAACAATCCAATCGTAAAAGCAGTTGGTGCCCAAAAAATTGTAGTTTTATTAGCGGTTATCTTGTTATATGTAGTGTTCTTTGTAATGAGCAGCTCATTCAGACAGTACACCACACTGGTCAGTCTGCTGGATAGTTCTTACTATATCGGCTTTATGGCTATCGGCGTTACCTTCTGCCTGATCACCGGCGGTGTTGACTTATCCATCGGTACCGGCATGATCTGCTATGCACTGATGGGTGCGTTCTGTATTGTAAAACTGGGAATGCCTGTTGGAGTCGGCATGCTGATCTGTGTCGTTGCAGGTATCATCTTTGGATTCTTCAATGGATTTCTGGTAGCTATACTGAACCTGCCGCCATTTATCGCAACTCTGTGTACCATGATGATTACACGTGGACTTGGCTCAATCTTTACCGGTGGATTATCCATCGCATGGCCGTCCTCATCGACTCCACAGGGATGGTTCAGAACGATCTTCAAGATCAATACTTCCGGTGTACTGTTGCCGATTGGTATTGTGTTCCTGGTTCTGGCAGTTGTGATCATGTCTCTTGTGCTGAACAAAACCCGCCCGGGACGTTATATCATCGCTATCGGCAGTAACAAAGAAGCGTTGAGACTGTCTGGTGTAAATGTTGTTAAATGGCAGTGGCTGGCATACGTTATTTCTGGTTTCTTTACCGGACTTGCAGCTATCGCTTACGCAGGTGTTCTTTCTTCCTCTGTAGCTCCTGGTAGTGGAGCCGGACTGGAGTTGAACGCCATCGGCGCAGCCATCATCGGTGGTACTTCCATGAACGGTGGTTCCGGTACCGTAGTTGGTACCCTGCTCGGTGTTTTGATCATGTCCCTTCTGAATATCGGACTTCCAAACATCGGACTGCAGGCAAACTGGCAGCAGATCATCACAGGACTTGTACTGATTCTTGCAATCTCTCTTGATGTATTCAAGAACAAAAAACTGGCAAGAGCATAAAACTTATTTATGATATGTACCGCAAAGCGGTTCACATATAGAAAAAAAGGAGGATATAAGAATGAAGAAAAAAGTGTTAAGTGTATTACTTAGTGTTACTATGGTAGCAGCTATGGTGATTGGATGCGGAAATACCGCAACTGAGACAAAAACAGATGACGCAGCTACAACAGAGGAAAAGACAGAGGCACCTGCTGAAGAGAAAACGGAAGACACAGAGAAAACTGATGCCGCAGCAACTGGCGACATGAGCTTTGAGATTGTTTCCAAAGGTTTCCAGCATCAGTATTGGCAGGCAGTTTTAAAAGGCGCTGAAAACAAAGCAAAAGAGCTTGGCGTTAAAATCAACTTTGTTGGACCAAACACAGAGTCTGATATCGCTGACCAGGTTCAGATGTTAAACAGTGCAATCAACAACAGCCCAGCTGGTATCGGTCTTGCAGCACTTGATACAGAGGCTTGTATGGACGGCATCACAGCAGCTCAGTCTGCTGGTATCCCGATCGTTGGTTTTGACTCAGGTGTTCCAGGTGCTCCAGACGGAGCTATCGTTGCTACCGTTGCAACAGACAACTATGCAGCAGGCGAACTGGCAGCTGAAAATCTTTACCCTGCAATCAAAGACATCATTGCAAGCGCTACCGCTCCAGTAAGAGTTGGCGTTCTTTCTCAGGATGCTACTTCTGAATCAGTTGGAAACCGTGGTTTAGGTTTCATTGACAAACTGGCTTCTTTAGTTGTTGCTGATGGAAAAACAGCTACTGTTGAAGGCAATGACAAATTCGTTACCGATTCTAAATGTGAAAAAACAGACGGCGCTAATGTAGTGATCGAAGTTGCTGTACCTGCACAGGTTGATGCATCTCTTTCTAAGACAGACTGCGAAACTCTGTTAAACAAAGCTGATACAATCGCTATCTACGGATCTAACCAGCATTCAGGCGAAGCTATGGTAAGTGCTAACGAAACTCTTCAGAAATTTGGATCAGGCGAAGGCAAAGTTATCGGTGTTGCATTTGACTCTGGTGAAGTTATCAAATCTGCTGTAGCAAACGGAACTTTCCTTGGTGCTATTACTCAGGCTCCTGTAGCTATGGGTGAAGCTCTTATCCAGACATTAGCTGACGCTGCTGCAGGCAAAACTGTTTCTGATCAGGATACAGGATGCCAGTGGTATACAGCTGAAAACATGGAAAGCGAAGAAATCGCACAGAACCTGTACGACTAGTCAAAACAGGTACTAAAAGAACTGTATAAATAGTTCGATCTCAATGGGCTGCCACTTGTGTGGCAGTCCATTTTTTAGTATAATACTGTTAACTGTGAAGGGCTCAGAGAGCAGGTACCAGACAAGTTTATTCTATTGTTCTGCTCCTCTGAATTGCTTCATGCAAATAAAGACACTTTTTTTGACAAATTGGGTTCTTCAAACTCAATGAAAAAAGTAATAAGATATCCCTAAAGGGAGCGAAGACGAAGGAGGAACATGCAATGAGTAATTATTATTTAGCAGTTGATATTGGAGCTTCCAGTGGTCGCCATATCCTTGGAAGTATGGTGGACGGCAAGATCGTGTTAGAAGAGGTTTATCGTTTTGAGAACGGAATGAAAAAAATCGATGGGCATCTTTGCTGGGATCATGAGCAGTTGTTCGCCAACATTAAGGCAGGACTGAAAAAGTGCAAAGAAATCGGAAAGATTCCAACCTCAATGGGGATTGATACCTGGGGGGTTGACTTTGCATTGTTGGACGAAAAGGACGAAGTGTTGGGCCATATGTATGGTTACCGTGACAGCCGTACAAAAGGTATGGACGATGAAGTCTACAAAATCATACCAGAGGACGAGCTGTATGCCAGAACAGGCATCCAGAAGGAAATGTTTAATACCATTTATCAGTTGATGTCTGTGAAGATGCAGCAGCCGGAGGATATGAAGAAAGCAAAAACATATCTTGGTGTTCCGGATTATTTCAACTTCCTGCTCACCGGTACGAAAGCAAATGAATATACCGAAGCAACCACAGGTCAGCTGATCAGCCCTGTTACAAAAGACTGGGATTATGAACTGATCGAGAGACTGGGCTTTAACAAAGAAATGTTCCAGAAAGTTGTAACTCCTGGAACCAGCCTTGGACATATGAGACCGGAGATTGCAGAAGAGATCGGCTATGATATGGAACTGGTTGTTCCCTGCACACATGATACGGGATCTGCTGTACTGGCTGTTCCGGCAAACGATGATGATTTTGTATATATCAGTTCCGGGACATGGTCTTTATTAGGAATCGAGCGCAGTGAGGCAGACTGCTCACCGAAGAGCAAAGAATATAACTTTACCAACGAAGGCGGATATGATTACAAATTCCGTTATCTGAGAAACATTATGGGACTCTGGATGATCCAGTCCGTTCGTCACAATCTGGATGATAAATACGGATTTGCTGAGATCTGTGCAGAAGCAGAAAAATGCAAAGATTTTCCATCCCGTGTAGATGTAAATGATGACTGCTTTATGGCACCGGACAGTATGATCGATGAAGTGAAAGATTACTGCAGGAGAACGAACCAGCAGGTTCCGGAAACCCTTGGCGAGATTGCTACCGTTGTATATGCATCTCTGGCAGAGTGCTATGATAAGACCATCAAAGGCATTGAGCAGTCTACCGGCAGAACCTACAGCCGTATCCACGTAGTGGGCGGCGGATCCAATGCAGGCTATCTTAATGAACTGACTGCAAAGGCTACCGGCAAGGAAGTACATGCAGGTCCGGGCGAAGCAACGGCTATCGGCAATATCGTAGCCCAAATGCTGAAAGCAAAAGAATTTGCCAGCAAGGAGGAAGCAAGGGACGTGATTCATCAGTCCTTTGATATAAAAGTTTACAAATAACCTATAGGAGGTAAGATCATGTTAGTTGATACAAAAGCAAAAGTAGGTGTTTTTTCCATCGCATTAGGTGCGTATCTTCCACAGTTTCCATCGCTGGTGCCTGAGTTTGAGGGCCAGTATGACGCGTTCAAAAAAACGCTTCCGGAAACAGTAGAGATCATTGATGGCGGTATCGTAACCACAAAAGAACAGTCACAGGCTGCCGGGGATTTATTCCGCGCTGCAGATGTCGACCTGGTATTTATGCAGCTTTTGACCTATGCAACCTCTTACAATATGCTTCCGGCAGTGAAAGATCTGGATGTACCGGTAGTACTTGTAAATGTGCAGAAACTAAAAGCTCTGGATTACGATCACACGGATATCGCATCCTGGCTGGGAGAAGGCTATGCCTGCGGAGCTGTTGGTGAGATGGTAGCGGATCTGGAAAGATACGGCAAGAGACACGCTGTTATCACAGGCGTTGTGGAAGGCGGAGATCCTGGTGTTCAGAAAGAAATCGAAGGCTGGTGCCGTGCGGCACAGACCAGAAGAAGATTCCGTGACACTAACATCGCACAGATCGGAAGACCTTATCCTGGCATGATGGACCTCTATATTGATGAGTCAAATCTTTATAGAAGAATGAACTTATATACAAAACAGTTCGATTGGGAAAAAATGTGGGTGATCGCAGACGGTATTACCGATGAGGATGCTATTCGCGCCAAAGCACAGGATATTCTGGATACCTTCGAGATCGAAGGCGGCGGAACTATCGAAAAAGTCTGGGATATGGCTAAATATGTGGTTGCTTTTGAGCAGTGGTGTAAAGAGGAGAAATTAGGCCTGATCGCATCACACTATGACGGCTTTGCAAAGGGTGCTGCCGGAGTCCTTGACAGTATGCTGATTCCTGCATTCTCTATGCTGATTAAACAGGGCGTAGCCTGCGCTGTAGAGGGAGATATGAAAGTTGCTATGGCAATGAGTATCTTAAAGACTATCTCCGGAACAGGGCAGCTTGCTGAGATGTATTCCATTGATTTTAATGATGATATTGCTATCATCGGTCACAGTGGTTCCGGTGATGCAGATATTTCAGACAAGAAACCAACCATGAAGATCGTAGAAGTATTCCACGGAAAGAGCGGCGGCGGATATCTGACTCAGTTCTATCCATACCTTGGACCGGTGACTTACCTTGCGATAACACAGGATGGCGACGGACACTTCAAGTTCATCGTTGCTGAGGGTGTAAATGAAGAAGGCAAGATCCTTTCTTTCGGTGATACCAACATGAGAACACGTTTCACCTGCGGAGCAAGAGAATTTGTCAACCGCTGGAGCGAGGCTGGCCCGACACATCATTTTGCGGCAGCTACAGGAAGACATATTGATACTATCCTTAAAGTTGCAAAGATCTTTAATGTACCAGTAGATATTGTAACAAGATAGTGTAAATGTATATAGGATTTATCAGGGAGCCTGCTTTTCGTAGCGGGCTCCTTTTGTCTTGTAAAAGAGGCAGAAAACATCTATAATAGAACTAATGGAGTTATTTGAAAAAAGTACTCGGTCTGAGAACCGGGAAAGAGAGGCCGTGCCATGAACTGGAAGACAGCAATCGTTACCTTAAGTGACAGCGGATACGCGGGAGACAGAGAAGATAAGAGCGGGCCGCTGATCAAAGAAATATTGATGAAAGATGGCAGCTATGAGGTGGCAGAGGAAATTTTGCTTCCTGATGATCAAATGCAGATTGAAGAGTGCCTGATACGATTGGCAGATACACAAAAAATGGATCTGATTTTGACCACAGGAGGCACAGGATTCGCCCGGCGGGACTGTACACCGGAGGCAACCATGGCGGTGGCTACGAGAAATGCACCGGGTATCGCGGAAGCCATGCGGTATTACTCCCTGAAGATTACGCCGAAGGCCATGTTAAGCCGTGGCGCATCGGTGATCCGCAATCAGACGCTGATCGTGAATCTTCCGGGCAGTCCAAAGGCGGTGCGGGAGAATCTGGAATGTGTTCTTCCGGCACTGCCCCATGGACTGGAAATATTAAATGGCATTACCGCAAACTGTGCGGAAAAACCCATAGAAAAATAATTGGAGGATGAGGATGCAGGATCAATATGGAAGGACCATAGATTACATACGAATATCAGTGACAGACCGTTGTAATCTGCGGTGTGTTTATTGTATGCCGGAGGAAGGCATACAGCCGGTTGACCATGATGAGATCCTTACCTTTGATGAAATCCTTCGCCTCTGCCGTATATTTGTCTCGCTTGGTATCCATAAAGTCAAATTGACAGGTGGAGAACCGCTTGTGCGCAGGGGACTGACACAGTTAATTCGGGGAATCCGGGACATACCGGGTATCACAAGCGTGACCATGACGACTAACGGAATACTTTTGAAGGAACAGCTGCCGCAGCTTTATGCGGCCGGTATTCAGGGCATCAATGTGAGTCTCGATACACGAAAGGAGCAGCAGTTTGCAGATATAACAAGACGAAGCGGGCTGTCACATGCTCTGGAGGGTATTGAGGAAGGTCTCCGCTATCCAAACATACGCATGAAAATCAACTGTGTACCCCTGGCCGGAATAAATGATGACCAGTGGGTGGATTTAGCCGGTATGGCAGAGGAAAAGCCATTGGATGTGCGCTTTATCGAGATGATGCCCATCGGTCTGGGCAGAGCGTACCCTGGAGAAAAGCAGGAGATGATCTTTGCCGCCCTGCAGAAGGCATATGGGGCAGCGGAGATGGCAGATGGTAGTTTTGGTAATGGTCCCAGCACTTACGTACAATTCCCTGGATTCGTGGGAAAGGTTGGCTTTATCAGTGCCATCAGCCACAAATTCTGTTCCGGCTGCAATCGCGTGAGACTCACGTCCGAAGGGGAATTAAAACCCTGCCTGCAATATGCAGGAGGACTTCAGGTACGGGATCTGCTGCGGGGGAATGCTTCGGATGAGATTCTGAAAAAAAGCATAGAAGAAACTATATATAAGAAACCGAAGAGTCATCATTTTAACGAAAAAGAGGAACCAGGTTTCGAACAGAAAGAGATGTCCCGAATAGGAGGGTGAAAATGGGAAGAATCATGGCAGTCTGTACCAGTCCGGCAAAAGGAACGCAGAAAACGGATGTGCAGCGGGCATTGTTTATAGAAGATTACGGTATAGAGGGGGATGCCCATGCAGGCAAATGGCACCGCCAGGTGAGTCTTTTGTCTTATGAACAGATTGAAGTGTTCCGAAAACGCGGTGCAGATGTAGCATTTGGGGCTTTCGGTGAGAATCTGGTCGTGGAGGGATTTGATTTTAAAACGCTGCCTATAGGCACAAGATTCCGGTGTGGAGATGTGGAACTGGAACTGACCCAGATCGGGAAGCAGTGTCATCATGGCTGTGAGATATTCCAGAAGATGGGCGACTGTATCATGCCAAGAGAAGGGGTATTTACCGTGGTATTAAAAGGCGGAGAGATCAGGACCGGAGATCAGATGGAAATTATAAGTGAAAAATAACAGGAAAAATCCCTGCTCTGTACATGAAAATTACAGAGCAGGGATTTTTTAGGAATCATTCTTGTGAAGGGAGTTCTGGAGACTCCGTATCTGCATGGAGTCGTATACGGATCATCACTTCAGTCCCCTGACCGGGGGTGCTGGAGTAGGAGAGTCCGTAGTCAGGTCCGTACAGGATCTGCAGGCGGCGGTGGGTATTGTACACGCCGATGTTGCTGCCCTTTTTGCTCTCGCCTATGCCGCTTAAGATAGTTTGAATACGATCCGGTGCTATGCCGACCCCATCATCGGAAATCAAAAAGACCGCATCTTTTCCCTCATGCCATCCAGTCAATACGATAGTTCCTTCCTTAGATTCTTTTTCCAGAATACCGTGCTGGATAGAATTTTCTACCACGGGCTGGAAGGTCAGCTTTGGCATGTGTTCGGAGAGTAACTCGTCCGGTATATCAACCACAAAATGTATCTTATCCTGGAAACGCATGTTTTGCAGCTGGATATAGAGTTCTGCATGTTCTGCCTCCTCGACAACGGTAGTCAGGATATCCTTTTTGCTTAGTGTCAGCTTGTAAAATCTGGAAAGCGCCTGTATGGCCGCTGTCACTTCTTTTCGCTTCCCTGTCTGGGAGAGCCAGTTGATCATCTCCATAGTGTTGTATAGAAAATGAGGATTGATCTGAGCCTGCAGAGCACGCAGTTCAGAGATACGAAGGTCCTCCGCGGCTCTGGCCTGATGATCCATGAGCAGATTCATCTCATCGGTCATGTAATTATAGGTGTCCACCAGATCGCCAATCTCATCGTGTATCTTCGGATCCGGCATACGCACCGGTTTCTGTTTGCGCACCAGGCGCATCTGATAACTTACATCCTCCAGGCGCTTGGTGAATGAATGTGAAATACAGTAGGCAAGGATAAATGCGATGATGAGCAGTATAATATAGAAGACAATAAACGTATTGATAATGTTGTTTCCCTTGGCAACAATAGGGGCGGCAGGCAGGATAGAGACCATGTACCAGTCCGTGCCCGTTATGTTATAGCAGCCGGCATAAACATCCTGATTCACCACATTCTTGGTGGTAAAACCAGTAGAAGTCGCCGCGGTATCCACAATGGTATCATAAGACATCATATAAGTACCTGCCAGAGCATAATCAGAAGCAGCAACCATATTTTCCCGCTCATTCAAAATATAATAAACACTGTCTGTTGTGGAAATGTCCCGATTCAGCGTAGATTCCAGCGTATCCTTGGAGAAGTATACAGCAATATAGGCCAGGGGCCGCAGCTTGCCGTTCTCATAAGTGGTAATCCGTTCGATATACGCAAGTGACCCATAATGATCAATCTCATAAGTGGACAGATAAAAGGATGGGCAATAGAGCGCATACCGGCTGGAACCGGAAAAGATACCACTCCAGTAAGAACCCTGCGTATCGGACAATGGCTCAAATACGTTATTCGTATAAGGATTATTATAGAGGGAATCATCCACCAGATCCGTATATATCTTGATATCCGTCACCAGTTCTCCGTCTATCTGTGACTTTAAAGTGGTATAAAAGGTCGCCTGCTCGTCTTTGGAATTAACAAAGTCATTACTTTCCGTGGAGGCTGGCTGCAGTATTTTTGTCAGGAAACGGTTGCTTCTCACCGATGCAGACACCTTGCCAATTTGTTCCAGTGTGGTATCCATGGTCATGGAGGTCTGCTTGGAAAGCGCCTGTTCCTGACGGATGGTATCGTTTACCACAAGCCCATAGATCTCGTAGTAGAAGAATAGCGTGACCATGATGGTCGGTATGGCAATAAGAATCAAATGGGAGGCCAGTAATTTGCTTCGAATATTTGCATTGTTAAAGAGATTTTTTATCATGGCAGCATCTTTTCTCTGAATTCAGAAGGTGACAGTCCCACCGCCTTTTTGAAACTTTTTCCGAAATAATTTCCATCGGCATAGCCTACCTTGGAGGAAATATCAGAAATCTTGTATCTGGGATCGGATAAAAGCTGTTTGGCCCGCTCCATGCGGAATTCAGTCAGGTATTGGTTCAGGGTTTGTCCGGTTTCGTTTTTAAACAGGGTGCATACGTAGGAGGTTGAAAGGTAGACATGTTCGCTGATGTCCTTGACGGACAGCGATTCTTTGTCGTAATTTTCTCCGATATAGCTTTTGATTGCATAAATCGTGGTATTTTCAGGCACATACTCCTCCATGGACTGGAAGAATAAGGCAGTCTTTTCTGTCAGCAGCTGATGCAGCTCCAGCAGGGTATTAGTGCTGCCGATATAATCCAGGATTGTTTCTGTACCCGTATCAGAAAGCATGAGTTTTAGCTGCATCTGCTTGGCTGTATTCTGCAGCAGCTGGAACAGGCGGTAATAAATATCCTTCACCTGATTCGGCAGATAACGGCTGATGTTTTTGAAACTGTCGTATAGCCGGTCGAGAAACTGTTGTGTGAGGGCTGAATCCTTCTGCTGCAGGATATCTGAAAAGGCGGTAGTAGGATTATCTATATCTGGCACAGGATCCGGTTCCTCATTCTGGCTTAAGATGCTATTATAATCATAAAAGAAACTACTCTGTATGAGTACTACAGCCGCACAGTAAGATTCGTAGGCATGGTGAATACCATGGACGGTCTTGCCGCAGGCAATAAAGTAATTCTGCCGGGTGCCAAGGAAACTCTGGAGTTTCTTTTCGATACGGACGATGGTCTCATAGGAAGGCCGGGTGTCGCCGTACAGGTGGCAGATCAGATGCAGGTCGTGCTTTATGGTGAACAGATCGGCCAGTTGGAAACGTTTGATATACGTATCCAGAAACTGAATCAGCTCCGGAACATGTAAGGAAACGGATTCGCTTATGGGTGTCATAAACTTGATAATCATAGTCGTAATGTAACTTCCTTCACCGATGGCGGGCGTGATATCGCCGTATAAAGCAGGAGCGATACTGCCGCCACCCGGCAGAGGACGTGTCAGCATGCTGGCCAGACGCATAGCATTGTCAGGAGCAAAAACAGGCTCCAAAACAGGAGCCGGATGCTTGGAATAAATGTTCTGTACTGCTTCGGATACGGCCTCCTCGATTTCCAGAAGATTCAGAGGCTTTTCCACATAATTAATGGCTTTGAATTTGATAGCAGCCTTTAAATATTCTTTATCAGAATAACCGCTCATGAAAATAACACCGGTATCCGGAAGAAACTGACGGATTTCCTCCACCATGTGGATGCCATCCATACGCGGCATACGCACGTCGGTCAGGATGATATCCGGATGGTGTTCACGCGCAAGCTCCAATCCCTGTATACCATCCTCCGCGCACAGGACCTTATGAATCTGTAAAGATTCCCAGTCAACTGCGGTGCGAAGCCCATTTCTGGTCAGTTCTTCATCATCTGCTATTAATAAAATCATAGGAACCTCCTGTCAAAATTACACTTGTCTGTTATAGTCCGCCATGCTCAGTAAACTAAAAAACACCGCTTTAAATGACCTCATTATACCATATCTTCCATATTGTTCACAATATTAATAAATTCTTCACAAATGGAAAATATTTTACCCTGTATCAAACAATTTTACCGTTCACAGTTAGTACACAAAATGGTAAACTCTCAGAGTAAAGTAAATGAGAAAGGAGAATTGATGTGTCTGAGTATATTCTTGAATTAAAAGGTATCACAAAGATATTTCCTGGTGTAAAAGCCCTGAATAATGTACATTTCCAACTTAAACCCGGAGAAGTACATGCGCTCATGGGCGAGAACGGAGCCGGAAAATCTACCTTTATTAAAGTTATTACCGGTGTGCATGCAGCGGAAGAGGGACAGATGTTCCTGGAAGGCAAAGAAGTACACTTTAAAGGACCGAGAGATGCGTCTGCAGCAGGTATCGCAGCAGTTTACCAGCATCCCACCTCATATCCGGAATTATCTGTTACAGAAAATATTTTTATGGGACATGAACAGATGAAAAACGGCATGATCCAATGGAAAGCAATGAATCAGGAGGCGGAGAAATTACTTGCCAGACTGAATGCAGACTTTAAAGTAACAGAAGAGATGGGGGCGTTAAGCGTAGCCCAGCAGCAGATGGTGGAGATCGCAAAAGCACTTTCTACCAATGCAAAGATCATTATTCTGGATGAGCCGACTGCTTCCCTGACACAGAATGAATCCGAGAATTTATATCGTATCGTGGAGGCACTGCGGGACGAGGGCGTTTCTATTATCTTCATTTCCCATCGTTTTGAAGATATGTACCGTCTGGCAAGCCGCGTGACCGTATTCCGTGATTCCCAGTATATTGGGACCTACAACGTAGACGAGATTTCCAATGCCGACCTGATCAAAGCTATGGTTGGACGTGAGATTTCTGATATGTTCCCGAAGCCGGATGTAAAGATCGGCAAAGAAATGTTCCGTATAGAAGGATTGAGCAGAACAGGATTCTTCAAAAACGTATCCCTGAATGTACATGCAGGCGAGATCGTGGGTATGACGGGCCTGGTTGGTGCAGGCCGTACCGAGACCATCGAGAGTGTCTGCGGTATCACGAAAGCAGATTCCGGCAAGGTATTTCTGGATGGAAAAGAACTCCATGTGAAACAGCCGCTGGATGCCATCAAAGAAGGTATTATCCTTCTTCCGGAGGACAGGCAGAGACAGGGGCTGATCATGAGCTGGGGGCTTGGGCGTAATGTTACCCTTCCGATTCAGAGTGAGACAGCTAAGAATGGCTTCAACAACGAAAAGAAAGAACGTGAGATCGCAAAGCAGTATCTGGAAGAAGTGGATACCAAGGCCGTTACCATATTCGACCCGGCAACTTCACTTTCCGGAGGAAATCAGCAGAAAGTAGTCGTTGCGAAAGCACTGGCTCAGAAAAATATGAAACTGATCATCATGGATGAGCCAACCAAGGGCGTGGACGTAGGCGCAAAAGCCGAGATTTATGCGATCATGGGTGAACTGGCAAAACAGGGCTATGGAATCATTATGATCTCTTCTGAAATGCCTGAGATCCTTGGTATGTGTGACCGCATCTATGTTATGTGCGGCGGCAAGATTACCGGATGTCTGGACCGCGGCGAAGCTTCCCAGGAAGGCATCCTGCAGCTGGCCATGGAAAAAGGCGGTTATGATAAAAAAGAGGAGGCGGCGAAATAATGGAAAAGAAATCTGTTTGGAAAAAAATAACCGGTTCCCGTGAGGCTTCCCTTGTTATCGTATTGATCGTACTCTGTATTATCGTAGAAATACTGAATCCAACGTTCCTGTCACCGACCAACATCGGGCAGATCTTCCGTAACAATGCGCTGACCATGATCATGGCTCTGGGTATGTTATGCATCCTGCTGACAGGCGGTATTGATATTTCCATTACCTCCATACTGGCTTTCTCCGGAATGTCCGTAGGTATGCTGTTGAAATACGATATCTTACATAATACATTTTTGCTGTTTCTCATCGCAGCAGCCATCGGTCTGGTAGCCGGAGGACTAAACGGTCTGATTATTTCAAAAGGTAAGGTTACACCGATTATCTGTACCATGGGCTTTATGTACATCTGGCGTGGGCTTGCTTATGTAATGAGTAACAGTGCATGGGCCAGCGGCGAAGATGTTGCCGGATTCTCTGATTTCGGTAAAGACGGTTCTATCGGACCTTACGTTTTACTGGTTTTGGTTTACATGATTTTCTTTGTTATGATGAAATGGAGCAAGTTCGGCCGCAAGATTTATGCTGTCGGCAGTAACGCTGAGGCAGCAAGGATCTCCGGCATCAACGTAGACCGCATCCTCACAAGTGCTTATGCTATCATGGGCCTGTTGGCTGGTATCTGCGGCGCGCTGTCTGTTGCAATCTATGCATCTGCACAGCCGAACATGCAGTACGGCAAAGAGATGGATGTTATCGCTGCCTGCGTTATCGGCGGTGTAAGCATGAGCGGTGGACGTGGTACCGTAGTCGGTACATTTTTCGGTGCTCTGATCATGGCTATTATCGCAAAGGCACTTCCGTTAGTCGGAATTGATTCCATTGCACAAAATACCGTTAAGGGTGTTATTATCCTGGCTGTTGTATTACTCAATGTTATCACACAGCGTGTTATGGATAAGCAGAATCTGGAAAGAAGGGAGATGTAATCATGGCAGGAAAATCCGGACGTACAATACAGGCTGTTCCTCAGAACAGTGCGAAAAAAATGATTTTCAGTTGGGAAGGTGCTCTTGTTGTTCTTTTCATCGCTCTCAATATTTTTAATATGATTATTTCACCCAGTTATAATATTACCAACATCCTGCGTGAGATGCCGAAATACCTGGCTGAGATATTCATGCTGTTTGGTATGGCTTATATCCTGGTACTTGGAGATATTGATATTTCTGTCGGCTCCATTGTCTGCCTGAGTGCAACACTGGCCTGCGTGGCAAGCAATGCAGGGCTGCCCATGGTACTGGTTATTGCCGTATGTTTACTGGTTGGTACCGCATGTGGATTTATCAATGGTATTATCCTTACCAGATTCACAGAACTTCCGGCCATGATCGTTACACTGGCAACACAGATTATTTTCCGAGGCATTGCAGAGATTCTTCTTGGAAGCGGTGGATCTGTTTCCTTGAAAGATACATCCGGGTTCAATGCACTGGCTATGAAGATCGGACCAGTTCCGCTGGTATTCTTCCTGGTAGTGATTGCAGCAGTTATCTTTACGGTAATTCTTGCAAAGACAACATTCGGACGTAAATTATATGCCATCGGCAGCAACAGCACCGCAGCATATTATGCAGGTGTGAAAGTTCAGAAGGTTCGTCTGATCGTATTTACGGTTACCGGACTGCTGGCTGGTCTGTGCGCACTGTTTCTGACCTCCGCATTGTTTGGAGCAAACACCACCACCGGCCAGGGCTTTGAGATGGACGTTATCGCCATGGCAGTATTCGGCGGCATCGCGACCACAGGCGGTAAAGGAAATCTGGTGGGCGGCATTATCTCAGCATTTATCATCGTGCTGTTACGTATCGCACTGGGCCAGATCAATCTGAACCCCCAGCTGATCCTGGTTATCATCGGCGCATTACTGATTATCGCCGTATTGATCCCTGGTATCAACAATGCCATTCAGGCAAAGAGAAAAATGAAATCTGCATAAGCAGTAAAACATGTTACCTACACCGCAAGGTGTTGAGTATAAAACCTAGAAAGGGTAAAGGAGGATAAGTTTTATGAAGAAAAAAGTATTAAGTGTCCTTTTGGCACTGACCATGACGGCAGGCCTGCTTGTTGGATGTGGTTCTTCAACCGAAACAAAAACTGACACCGCAAAAGAGGAGACAACAGAAGAGACTACAGAAGCTCCGGCAAAAGAGGAAACAACAGAAAAGAAAGCAGACGAGAAAACAGATGATACTGCATCAGCAGATGGTATCGCTGGTAAAACTTTCGCAATCGTTGTAAAATCTGCAGGAAATCCTTATAATCAGAAAGAAGCAGAAGGCTTCCAGCAGATTATCGAGGCAAACGGCGGCACATGCATCATAAAAGAGCCGGAAGCTGCTACAGCAGACGCTCAGGTATCTGTTATCCAGTCTCTGATCTCTCAGGGCGTTGACAGTATCAGTATCGCTGCAAACGACGAAAATGCACTGCAGTCAGCGCTGCAGGAAGCTATGGACGCTGGTATCAAAGTCAGCTGTCTGGATTCAAAGGTTAACAAAGACAGCCGTTCTACATTTGTAAATCAGGCTGGTACACAGGAAATCGGACAGGCTCTTATGGACGCTGTATACGATATCACTGGTGGTTCAGGACAGTGGGCAGTTCTTTCTGCTACTTCTCAGGCTACAAACCAGAATGCCTGGATCGATGCTATGAAATCTATCATGACAGAAGACAAGTACAAAGATCTGGAACTCGTTGAAGTTGCTTATGGTGATGACGAACCACAGAAATCTACAGACCAGACACAGGCTTTACTGTCTAAGTATCCGGAACTGAAAGTTATCTGTGCTCCTACAACTGTAGGTATCTCTGCAGCTGCTAAGGTTCTGCAGGACCAGAAATCTACTGTTAAATTAACAGGTCTTGGACTTCCTTCAGAAATGGCTGAATATATCGGTGATGATGATGCTCATTCTTGCCCATATATGTTCCTGTGGAATCCAATCGAACTTGGTAACTTAGGCGCTTACACTGCTATGGCACTGGTACAGGGTGACATCACCGGCGCTGTTGGTGATACCTTCGAAGCTGGAGATATGGCAAACAGCCCATACACACTTACCGATGCAGGTGATGGCGGATCAGAAATCATTTTGGGCGCTCCGTTCAAATTCGATCCTTCTAACATCGCTGAGTGGAAAGACGTATACTAAAAACTACTTATGAGATGTAAATGAGAAAAAGGGGTTGCTAATTCGTTAGCAATCCCTTATCTTATAACTAAGAGGATTTTCAGTGTAGAATCGGAGGACAAGACTATGATCAAAGGATTCAAAATGAAACTGTATGCAGGCATGCAGGACGAATATGAGAAACGTCATAATGAATTGTGGCCGGAGATGAAGGACATGATCCATGAGTACGGCGGAAAGAATTATTCTATTTTCTGGGATAAAGAAACCGATATTCTCTTTGGCTATATTGAGATTGAGGATGAAGAAAAATGGGCGAAGGGTGCTGATACGGCCATCAACCGCAAGTGGTGGGATTTTATGGCACCAGTCATGGAGACCAATCCAGATAACAGCCCGGTCAGCATAGATCTAAAACCTATGTTCCATTTAGATTAAAACAGCTCCCTGTTTCGCGGGAATGACAGATAAGACTGTTATTCCCTGCGAAATGAGGGGGTTTTATTATGCAGGATCTTTTTGAAAATCAGAGGTAGAACATGAACCAGGAATTGCTACATACATTATGTGAGATAACCGAAGAAGAACAGCATATTTTAAAGGACGGTCAGGGTGTGGAAAAGACCCTGTATACCTCAGGGACAGATTTTACGGTGGACAGCCGCAAGATGCTTGAGGCGGGCAGACTTATTGCTCTGCGCACCCACACCAGATTCGTCCATTTCCCCCTGCACCGCCATAATTACGTGGAGGTTATTTATGTATGCAAAGGTGCTATCACCAATCTCATCGGTGGGAAGGAAGTGGTGGTACAGGAGGGGGATCTTCTTTTCCTGAATCAGTATACCCGCCATGAGATACTGCCTGCGGCAGAATCGGATGTGGCCATTAATTTTATTGTTCTACCTGAATTTTTTGATGTTGCTTCATCCATGATCGGGTCGGATAATGTACTGGCAGATTTTCTGGTAAATATCCTGCGGCGTAACCAGCAAAAAGGGGAATATCTGCATTTCAAGGTGGCCGATGTACTGCAGATACAAAATCTTCTGGAAAATATGATCTATTCTTTGGTGCATAATCAGGAAAATAATGATATAATTAATCAAACCACCATGGGAATCCTGTTTTTGTACCTGTTGGACTCAGTACCCTATGCGGAGACCAGTGTGCCAAACCAGTACGAGAATATGATCATTATGAATACGCTGAATTATATCGAACAGCAATATCCCAACGCGACACTGACCCAGCTGTGCCTGAATCTGCACCAGCCCATGCACGCACTCAGCAAGCTGATCAAAAACAATACAGGGTATAATTTTAAGGAACTTCTCCAGCGCAGACGTTTGAACAAAGCGGCCGAACTGATCTGTGATACGAATCTTCCGGTAAATGATATCATTGCGGCGGTAGGATATGAGAATAACAGTTATTTTCATCGTATTTTCAAGGAACGCTATGGCATGACCCCACGGCATTTTCGGGTGGAAAATCAAAAGAAAGAGATGGTACGCATCTAAATGTACTACAAAATAAGTGAAGAGATAACAGAGGTCGGACTGGATGAGTTAAATGACAGCGATTTATTTGCCGCCTGTATTTCTCTGGAAGAATTGCACGGTCTGAATGAGCATTTTGCCTTTTCCCCCATTACCCTTAGGGAATGTCACACCCAGACCTTTACTATGCGGAATTCCCTGGACGTTTTTGCGGATTACAGCTTTGGTATCATCAACCGCATTAACCCACATAATCTGTTAGGAGGACGTGATCGGATCGCTTTTTATGTCAGTTCTAATTTTTTCCTTGTGGTGGATATCGTGGATGAGGATAAAAGCACCAGAGATCTGTTTGAGAAGGCGGTACATTATTTCCCGCCTGAGAAGGCATCTGTGGGAAAAATGATCTATGCATTCTTCGAGTCCATGATCTGTCAGGATAACCGTATTATGGAAGAACGGGAACTGGAACTGGAGGAACTGGAAGATCAGCTGATCAGTGGGCAGATCGATGATGGCTTCAATCAGATCATGCTGAACAAGAAAAAAGAACTGGCTGTTTTGAAGAATTATTACGAGCAGCTCATTGATATAGGCGAAGATCTGGAGGAGAATGCAAACAACATTTTCCAGGAGAAGGGGCTTTATGTGATCCGGCTCCTTACCAGGAAACTGGAACGCTTAAGCGGGAATGTACAGGAATTAAAAGAATATATCGTACAGATACGGGATACGTATCAGGCGTCCATGGATTATAATCTGAATAACACCATGAAGCTGTTCACGGTGGTGACTACTATATTCCTTCCATTGACGCTGATCGTCGGCTGGTATGGGATGAATTTTAGCAATATGCCGGAACTTGCGCTGCCTTATGCATATCCGGTGGTGATCATTCTTAGTATTGTGGTGGTTATTGTTTGTATCTGGTTCTTCAAAAAGAAAAAGTTGCTGTAAAGGAGCGGGGAAAATGCAGGAAGCGAAAAAAATCAAATGGATTTACAGTATTATGTCGGTGGTGTACATAGTTGCGGGGGTGGCCCTGATTATCTGGCCGTCCTTTATGGAGGGAATGATCTGTACCATACTGGGTATCGTGGCTATTGTTTTTGGAATCATTCGTCTGATCAATTATTTTGTGGGTGACAAATTCGAGGCATTGATGCGCTACGATATGGTGATCGGCATCTTTCTCGTTGGTCTGGGCCTTTTCGTTCTGATCTTTCCGGGTGTGGTGATTTCCTTCCTGCCTGTGGTATTTGGCCTGTTTCTTATTATCAGCAGTCTGGTCAAACTCCAGAATGCCGTTGACTTGAAACGACTGGATTACGACCGCTGGTGGCTGATACTAATTCTGGCTGCCGTATCCATCGCTCTTGGGGTGATCTTGATCTGCAATCCTTTCGGAGCGATACATTTGTTGTTGATCTTTGTGGGGGTTTTCTTTGTGGTGGACGGTGCTACCAGCCTGTACAGCATGTTTATATTTGTGCGGGAAGTGCATATACGCAAAGAGGCCATGAAAAAAAAGACACTGGAGACGAAGAAAAAACAGCAGTAAGGGAGGACAATACAAATGATAGAAGAGTTGCTTGTCTATAATAAAAAATTTGTTGAGAACAAAGAGTACGAACCCTTTGCGGCCAGCAAATACCCGGAGAAGAAACTGGCGATCCTGTCCTGCATGGATACGAGACTGACCGCATTGCTCCCAGCCGCGCTGGGCCTCAAAAACGGTGACGCCAAACTGATCAAAAACGCCGGAGGTGTAGTAACCCATCCCTTCGGCAGCGTAGTACGAAGTCTGTTAGTAGCCATCGTAGAACTGGGTGTCACAGATGTTATGGTCATCGGCCACACCGACTGCGGTGTGCAGCACTTAGATGCCGACGAAGTCATTGGACATCTAAAAGAACGCGGTATCTCCGAGGAGAACATTAATCTGATGAAATACTGCGGCGTAGATTTCCATAAATGGCTCAGCGGATTCGACACAGTAGAAAATTCTGTGGAGAACACGGTAAAACTATTACGGAATCACCCGTTGATTCCAAAAGATGTAAATATCTCAGGTTTCGTTATGGATTCCGTAACAGGAGCATTACATTCCGTATAATAGAAAGCGCCCGGCATGAGAGCCGGACGCTTTTTTCTGTAGTTTTTGAAGTGGTTCGCTTTGGAGTTTATGGCAGTAAGATTTTTTTTGATTTATTTATTTGGGTGTTATATTTGGTGTGATTTGGGGAACAGGAATTTGAACATAAACGCAGGTTGCTGGCCAAAAGGAGGAGTGGTTTTGGCAGCGGAAGGAAAATAAACAGGTTGCTGGCCAAAAAGGTAAGGTGGTTTTGGTAGCGGAAGGAAGATAAGCAAGTTGCTGCCAAAAAGGTGAAGGGATTTTGGTAGCGGAGGGTAAATAAGCAAGTTGCTGCCAAAAAGGTGAAGGGATTTTGGTAGCGGAAGGTAAATAAGCAGGTTGCTGCCAAAAAGGTGAAGGGATTTTGGTAGCGGAAGCTAAATAAGCAAGTTGCTGCCAAAAAGGTGAAGGGGTTTTGGCATGGCAAGGAAAATAAGTAGGTTGCTGCCAAAAGGTGAAGAGATTTTGGGAACGGAACACCATATTTATAGGTTGAATGTTTGGTTTAGACTGAATTAAAAAAAGAGAAGAAATTTCAAAAATTGCTGAAGTTTCTTCTCTTTTGTATTATTTGATGTAAAAGGATTTTGACAAGCAAAAATGCCATTGTACAACACATTTGATAGATATTTTTCTTTCAATATGGCATGATGTACTCGGAAGGAGAAAAACATGGACATAGGAAAGCAATTAAAGGATGCTCGAATTTCCGCTGGACTTACGCAAGAGAATGTGGCAGAAAAAATTAATGTATCCAGACAAACCATTTCAAATTGGGAAAATGAAAAGACTTATCCGGATCTTATCAGCATTATCAAGTTGAGTGATCTATACGGCATAAGTCTCGATGCTTTATTGAAGGGAGACGAAAAAATGATAGAGCATTTGAAGGAAAGTACAAATGTGGTAAAAAGTAATCAGAAACTTATCACGGCGATAATTATTAACATTTTAGTTGTCATTGTATTTGTTTTAGTTGGGATGTTTCAAACTGAAAACTATGCTTTTCTTGTGGTAGCATTCAGCGTAGCCGTTATAAGCTCTTCATTTTTGTTGTTTCAAATGATTAAAAAATTTTGAGTAAGGAGATACACATATGAATTGGGAAACTGTAACGGTTATAGTATTATTTTTTGCAATCTTTATTGTGGGTGCAGGAGATATCTATTATCAACTATATAAAATGGTTGTCATAGATGCTAAGGCACGAGGCTTAAAGCACCCTACTATTTGGGGACTGTTTTCTATCAGCGGTAGGGGAACAACGGGTTTTCTCATGTACATCATTGGAAGAAGAAACCATCCAATCGTAAATATGTCTGAAAATGATAAACAAGAAATAGCACGCCAAAAGAAGGCTGCGGGAATTGGCGTTATATTTATGGGGGTCGGCGCACTTGGAATTGTTTTATCAATATATTTCATGAGATAGCCATAACGCATTTTGCAGAAAGGATAATAGATGGAAGAAGTTATATTACAAGTCAATAATCTGACC
>JAQUWF010000117.1 GCA_028692975.1 Lachnospiraceae bacterium | reverse complement strand
CACCAGCTGCAGTACTTATCAAAAAGGCCTGCAACATCAAATCAGGTTCCGGTGTTCCTAACAAAACAAAAGTTGCAACAATCACAAAAGCACAGCTTCAGGAAATCGCTGAGACAAAAATGCCAGATTTAAATGCAGCTTCTATCGAAGCAGCAATGAGCGTTATTGCCGGTACTTGCCGAAGCATGGGTGTAACTGTTGAAGAATAATTAATAGGTGGAAGAGTAAAACTCGCGTAACGATTCAGCAGGTCTGCGCATTTACTGCGCTGACCGTACCAGAAAAGTAGAACATACAAGCAAAAATGCCATCGCCGAAGGCGATTTGAATGCATTTTTGCATGTAACTGGTCAGGAACTGAACAGTTACAACTCGCCAATACCACAGGAGGTTATAGAAAATGAAACATGGTAAGAAATATCAGGAAGCAGCAAAATTAGTTGATCGTGCTACCCTCTATGATCCAGCAGAAGCAGTAGCATTAGTTAAAAAATCAGCAACCGCTAAATTTGATGAGACTATCGAAGCTCACATCAGAACAGGTTGTGACGGACGTCACGCTGACCAGCAGATCCGTGGTGCAGTTGTACTGCCAAACGGAACTGGTAAGAATGTTCGTGTATTAGTATTCGCAAAGGGTGCTAAAGCTGAAGAAGCAGAAGCAGCCGGAGCAGAATTCGTTGGAGCAGAGGAACTGATTCCGAAGATCCAGAACGAAGGATGGTTTGATTTCGACGTTGTTGTAGCTACACCGGACATGATGGGTGTTGTTGGACGTCTGGGTCGTGTATTAGGACCGAAAGGCCTTATGCCAAACCCAAAAGCTGGTACAGTAACGATGGACGTTACCAAAGCAGTTCAGGAAATCAAAGCTGGTAAGATCGAGTATCGTCTCGACAAATCCAACATCGTTCACGTACCAGTTGGAAAAGCTTCTTTTACAGAAGAACAGCTGAACGAAAACTTCCAGGCACTGATCGATGCTTTAAACAAAGCAAAACCAAGCGCATTAAAAGGACAGTACATGAAGAGCGTAACATTAGCTTCTACCATGGGCCCTGGCGTTAAGATCAACCCTGTAAAGTTAGCTTAATTTCAAAACAAGTATCTTGTTGACATTCTATGTCAATCATGATAAACTACAAAAGCAATACGCCGAAGACAGTAGGTGCCGTATGGCATAAGGATTAAAACGCCTACCGAGGAATGATTTTCTTATAATGAGAAAAACTTTTTTCCCTCATGTCTTCTGACATGGGGGATTTTTTCGGCACTCAAATCTAATAAGGAGGTGCACCAATTTTATGGCAAAAGTAGAACTTAAACAACCGGTAGTACAGGAAATCGCTGGCCAGATCAAAGATGCAGAGTCTGTTGTATTAGTACAGTATCTTGGTTTGACTGTAGAGCAGGACACTGCATTACGTAAAGAGTTAAGAGAAGCTGGTGTTTCATACAAAGTATACAAAAACACCATGATGAATTTCGCATTCAAGGATACGCAATATGAAGAACTTTCTAAACATCTGGAAGGACCTAACGCAATCGCTGTTTCTACAGAGGATGCTACAGCTCCAGCAAGAATCATTGCAAAATATGCAAAAGCACATGAGTGCTTTAACATGATCGCAGGTGTTGTTGAAGGCAAATATTGTGACGCAGCAGAAATGCAGTCATTAGCAAATATCCCTTCAAGAGAAGTATTACTTGGAAGATTGCTTGGCAGCATGCAGTCACCGATTACCAACTTTGCTCGTGTTATTAAACAGATTGCAGAGAAGGATCCTTCTGCAGCAGAAGCAGTAGAAGCTCCGGCAGAAGAAGCTGCTCCAGTAGAAGCAGAAAACTAGAGCACTTAATAAGTGCAAACGTAGTACCGCACGAATTTAGTGCGAAGTTTGTTCGAAGGAACTTAGTGATTGGCGAGCCACAGGCGAAGACAGAACTTAGTGAATCGAACTTCACATTGTATCTTAGAAAATAAAAATTATAAAATGGAGGAAATAAAAATGGCAAAATTAACAACAGCAGAATTTATTGATGCTATCAAAGAGTTATCTGTATTAGAATTAAACGATTTAGTAAAAGCTTGTGAAGAAGAGTTTGGTGTTTCTGCAGCAGCAGGTGTTGTAGTTGCAGCAGCAGGTGCTGGTGAAGCAGCAGCGGCTGAAGAGAAAGATGAGTTTGACGTAGAACTGACAGAAGTTGGTCCTTCTAAAGTTAAGGTTATCAAAATCGTTCGTGAAGCTACTGGCTTAGGTTTAAAAGAAGCTAAAGAATTAGTAGACAGCGCTCCAAAGGTTATCAAAGAAGCAGCTAGCAAATCTGAAGCTGAAGATATCAAAACTAAACTTGAAGGCGAAGGCGCTAAAGTTACTCTTAAATAATTTAGTAACGCAGGCATCAAGCAAAAATATAAAAACAGCCCATGGAAGGTTCACTTTCTGTGGGTTGTTTTTATTGTGTTTTGGCTTGGTTACATATGATGGGTGTGCTATACTGTAAAATAGTGTAACTGTTCAGTACCTGACCAGTTACAAAATAGTAAAATGTTATGAGGGAGGCAGTTATGAAATTATTATTTTTTGTGTTAAATAAGCCGGAGAAGCTGGATGATGTCTTGACGAATTTCGCTGATCATGATATTCATGGGGCTACAATTGTGGACAGCAAGGGTATGGTGCGGCTTTTGAATAAGCGCCATGATGAGGATGAGATTCCGTTTTTGGGATCTGTGCGTGCGTATTTAAATCCCAGCCGGGAGAAGAGCAATCTGATCATTACTGCTCTGGAGGATGAGAAGGTAGAGGCTGCTGTGACAGCTATCGAGGAGATTGTCGGCAGCCTGAATAAGAAGGATACCGGCGTTGTCTTTACAGTACCGATTGATTTTGCGAAAGGACTGTATAAAGATGGAAAGTAAGATTATACTTATGACGGCATTGATGCTTATCGCCGGACTGCTGTTCGGACGTATAGGCAAATATGTGAAATTACCTAATGTTACGGGATATCTGGTGGCGGGACTTTTGCTGGGACCGTCTGTTTTAAATATTATTACGCCGGACATGGTCAGCGGGTTTGCGGTTATTTCTGATATTGCGCTGGCTTTTATCGCTTTCTCGGTTGGATGCGAATTCAGCCTGGATTATTTCCGAAAGGTGGGAGCTGCACCGATTATTATTGCGATATTGGAGGCTTTCGGGGCGATTATTCTGGTTACAGGGGTGCTGCTTTTGTTTGGCTTTGACACGAAACTGTCGATTATGCTGGGTGCTATTGCAGCTGCGACAGCACCGGCACAGACGATTATGGTTATCAACCAGTACCGCGCCCGTGGCACTCTTACTTCGATGCTGCTGAGTGTGGTGGCTATTGATGATGCGGTTGCACTGATCGGATTTGGATTTGCTACGACTATCGCAAACAGTATGGGAAAGGCTGATACGAATGTGTTTATGTCGATTCTGGAGCCGATTTATCAGGTTGTGATTTCACTGATTATCGGGTTTATCATGGCACTGGTCATGAAGTTCATCTTGAAGTTTTTCCATAAGCATTCGAACCGGATCTGTATTATTATCGGGATGGCATTGTGGACTTATTATCTGGCAGATCTGCTGAATGGGTCTTGTCTGCTGGCGTGTATGTGTCTGGGCGGCGTGCTGGTGAATATTATTGATGAGATAGATGATGTGGTAGAAGTTACAGATAGTTTTACACCGCCAATCTTTATGATCTTTTTCGTGATTTCCGGTGCGGGATTTGATATTTTTGCCTTGAAGAGCATTGGGGTTATAGGGCTCATTTATGTGGTTGTGCGTGTGGTTGGCAAGATGATCGGGTCGTTCCTTGGTGGTAAGCTGACGCATCAGGAGGAGAAGATATGTAAATGGCTGGGACCGACGCTTATGCCCCAGGCAGGTGTGGCACTGGGGCTGGTTGTGGTGGCTGGCAGTGTTGTGCCGGATTATGCTTCACAGATTCAGACGGTTATTTTGTGTTCGACGTTTATTTATTCTATTGTAGGGCCGGTGGTGGCGAAGTTTGCGCTGGTGAAGGCTGGGGAAATAAAGAAGGTGGCGTAGGCGGCGGACGGGGCAGGCCGGGGATGTTTCCCACCCAGGTGCGGTCGTTAACGGCACGAATTTCTAAGATAAAAGGAGCAGCGTTTTTGCGGTACCGGGACATTCGTCCGGAAAACTGATGTTTTCCGAACTCAGGGTCCCTTCAAAAATTGATTTGGAAATCAATTTTTGCCCGCAAAAACGCTGCTCCTTTTATCTAAGAACTTCGGCCGCCAACTCCGACGCACCTGGGCAGGAAACATCCCCGGCCTGCCCCTGCGCCTTGGAGTGTGAAGGGAAGCCTAGGTGAATATGCTCGGCTTCGCCATCGCGGGTAGAGATGGGGAGGGGGTGGGTGGTAATCGGTTGGGTGAGCAGGTTGGGCCGGCGCTTTGCGCGGCAGGCTTGGCTTACGCCTTCGCGTGCGGCTGCTGCTTTAGTCAGCGGAGTAGTTGGGGGAGTGGGGGGACGGCAGGCGGATTATTTTATTGCTTTGAATGAGGCGATTAGAATCTTAAGACGAGGCTGTCGATGGAAACCGGGCGAATTGTGTTTACAAAACACAATTCGAGGACACCTGAGCCGTGTATGCATCAGGCATACGCGGCGAATGTGTCCGGTACCGGTTGGAATCGACAACCTCGTCTTTAGATTCTAACAACGTAATGACCGCAATAAAATAATCCGCCTGCCGTCCCCCCACTCCCCCAACTACGTAGCGTCCCCATACTATTTCTTACTGGTTTTGCTGCTGTATTTGTTCAGCCAGATCATTTAGATAAACCCACCGATCCATCTTTTCTTCCAGCTGCTTTTCAGCATCTTCTTTTTTCTCGGTCAATTCTTTTAATTTTCCATAATCACTTGCGTTGGCAAGCATCTGTTTGTCGCAGTCTGCAATAGTATCTTCTAAATCGGCAATATCCTCATCAATCGTCTCATATTCCTTTGCTTCTTTAAAGGTGAACTTCAACTTCTGTTCGTGGGAACGCTGGACTTTAGGTTTGTCTTTCTTTTCGGTGGCTTTGATTTCTGATTCTGGCGAATGGCGCAGTTCGTAAGCGTTCAGGTAATCCGAATATCCACCTTCATACTGCTGGATGTGGCCATTTTCTTCAAAGGCGAAGACTCTTCTGACTACGCGGTCCAGAAAATATCGGTCATGGGATACGGTGATCACGATGCCGTCGAAGGTGTCCAGATAATCTTCTAATATGGTCAGCGTCTGGATATCCAGGTCGTTGGTGGGTTCATCCAGTATCAGAACATTTGGTGCACCCATAAGGATATATAATAAATATAGCCGCCGCTTCTCGCCGCCAGACAGCTTGCTAATCTGTGTCCATTGCATAGAACCGTCAAAAAGAAAACGTTCCAGCATCTGAGAGGCACTGATGGAGCCGTCTTTGGTCTGAATGTATTCGGCCATGGTGCGAACATATTCGATGACCTTCATGGACTCGTCCATGGCTTCATTTTCCTGGGAGAAATAGCCGATTTTCACGGTCTGGCCGATGTCCACGAAACCACTGTCCGGCTCTACAAAACCGTCAATAACCTTTAGGAGCGTACTCTTTCCACAGCCGTTAGGGCCTACGATACCGATGCGCTCACCTTTTAGGAAAATGTAACTATAATCCTGAAATAAGACTTTATCTCCGTAGGTTTTTGATATCCCATTTACTTCAATGGTTTTGCGGCCCATTCGGGTGGAGAGGGAGTTTATTTCTACGCTGCCGTCTTCTATGGGAGCGGACTTGGCCTGCATTTCTTCGATGCGGGCGATGTGAGCCTTTTGTTTGGTGGAGCGGGCTCTGGCACCTCTGGCCAGCCATTCCAGTTCGGTGCGCAGGATACTCTGGCGTTTGCGTTCCGTGGAAAGTTCCATATTCTGTCTTGTTTCTTTTAGACGGACGAATTCAGAATAATTGCCAGGATAACTGTAGATCTGGCCCTTGTCTACCTCCACGATACGGGTGGATACACGGTCCAGAAAATAACGGTCATGAGTGACCATGAGCAGCGCACCCTTGTAGGCGATGAGGAATTCCTCCAGCCATTCAGACATGGCATTGTCCAGGTGGTTGGTAGGCTCGTCCAGTACCAGAATATCTACGTCCCTGGTAAGAATATTGGCGAGAGCCACACATTTGCGCTGGCCTCCGGATAATTTCTCATAAGGAGTATCCGGCTCGAAACGCTCCAGTTTGTTTAACAGGATCCTTGCCTGGTCACGGATGGTGCCGTCCTCCACAGGATTCTGCGGCAGATAGCCTATGCGAATGTTGTTCCCCATGATCACGTTGCCTTCATCCGGTGTCTCCACGCCGGCAACTATTTTCAAAAGAGTAGATTTTCCCATGCCATTGATTCCAATAACACCGATCTTCTCCATCTCCTGAATGCTGAAGTCCGCATGATCAAAGAGTTTACGTTCTGTATAAGATTTTGATAAGTTTTCTATAGTTAATAAATTCATGGGAGTATTATAACACAAAATCCCATAACACGGCAGATATACTTTTACCCGGAAGCAGGTATGGTCGTGGGAGATGTACATTTTACTGCCATATTTGTCAAAGACGGCTTTTATAGACTTTAGGGGTTTGTTTTTTGATTTGTTTGTTTAAATAGGAGATGAATGGTCCGGCCCTTAAACTTCATTATTCACAGATATATGAAGTTCGGCATACAGTCGAAAGATATCATGGTCGTCTCACATGACTTCCCCAAAATAGAAACTTTGCTTTGTATGTGTTGTATCAAATAAGAATCTGTATTGCAATCTGTTTTTTGTTTCTGTATATCTCTTGTATCATGTAAGGAGTGCCCCGGAGGGGGTATCGCCATGCCGGTAAAGGTTTCTGTATATCTTTTGCATCATGCAAGACTGTCTGTGTAGAAAATATGCCTGTTTTTCTGTGCGTTTTTCATATCTTCGTAGGGCACAGGGCATATACATTTTTTCCATACGCTATGCCCCGTGAGCTATATTTTCAGCCCATGTTATATGCTTTTCGCATGTCAAAAGGGCACCTACAATTTTTCTTCTTCCCCATGCCCCGTTTTTCACACAGAGCGGGGCACTGTGTGTGAATTTTTTTATCCCTGCCCCATACGATACAAATCACATACCAAATATGCAAAAAAGGGGCATCATAACTTACTTTTTTCCTATATGCCCCATACGCCAACTTGCATAATCCCTTCATATCCCCTATAATCAAAAGACATGAACATAAAATAAAATCTATGAAGCAGGGCGGTTCTCTTATGAGGATTTTATGACAGAAAAGACATGAACATAAAATAGAACCGATGAAACAGGGCGGTTCTCTTATGAGGATTTTATGACAGAAAAGACATGAGCATAAAATAGAACCGATGAAACAGGGCGGTTCTCTTATGAGGATTTTATGACAGAAAAGACATGAACATAAAATAAAATCGACAGAAACAAGGAGAAGCATATGAAATTAATAATTATCCGGCATGGGGATCCGGATTATGAACATGATACATTGACGAAAAAAGGGTGGAAGGAAGCGGAACTGCTGGCGGATAGGATCAGCAGGCTGGATGTGAAGGATTTTTATGTTTCACCGCTGGGCAGGGCGAAAGATACAGCCTCGCTTACATTGAAGAAGATGAACCGGATAGCGACGGAATGTGAGTGGCTGCGGGAGTTCAAGTCGAAGATATGGCGGCCGGATGTGACGGACAGGGAGATGATCCCCTGGGATTGGCTGCCTCAGGACTGGATGAAGGACGAACGTTTTTTCCACTATGAGGATTGGAAGCAGAATGAACACATGCAGGCGGGCAACCCGGAGGAACAGTACGACTGGATTGTTTCCAATCTGGATGAACTGCTGAAGAAACATGGGTATGAGCGGGACGGCAAATATTATCGTGTTAATCAGGCCAACACGGACACTATCGTATTTTTCTGCCATTTCGGATTGGAGTGTGCGGTGCTGAGCCATCTGATTAACGTGTCACCCATGATCATGTGGCATCATTTCTGTGCGGCACCAACATCTGTGACTACCTTATTTACCGAGGAGCGAAGAAAAGGCATTGCTGATTTCCGGATACAGTCATTCGGGGACCTGTCCCATCTTTATGTGGGAGATGAAGAACCTTCCGACGCAGCAAAATTCTGCGAGACTTATGAAAACAAAGAGCAGCGGCATTAATCTACCGCTGCTTTTTCCATGCTTCGATTGTTTCTAAGCGTTCTTTTATTTTCGCCTCTTCACCCTGAGCAGTAGGATGATAATAATGCTGTTCCTCCATACCTTCGGGCATGCATTGCATATGGGTCAGTTTCTCTTGGGTGTTATGAGCATACTCATAGCCTTTGCCATATTCCAGATCTTTCATAAGTTTTGTAGGCGCATTGCGCAACTGCAGTGGAACGGGCTGGGCCCGCAGATTCTTCACGTCCTGTTTGCAAGTTTCGCATGCTGTATACAGGGCGTTTGATTTTGGTGCCATAGCCAGGTAGGTGACCGCATGGGTCAGGTGCACATCGCATTCAGGCATACCGAGAAAATGACAGGCCTGATATACGGATACAGCCACCTGAAGTGCGTGACTGTCCGCCATACCAATATCCTCACTGGCAAAACGGACGAGGCGCCTTGCGATATAGAGCGGATTTTCCCCACCCTCCAGCATACGGCACATCCAGTAGATTGCCGCATCCGGGTCACTGTTGCGCATAGATTTGTGCAAGGCTGATATAAGGTTATAGTGTTCTTCTCCATTTTTATCATAAAGCAGGGACTTCCGGCTGATGCATTGTTCCAGACCTTCGTTGGTGACGATCATGCCTTCGGCGGTGATTTGACCATTCAGTACGGCCATCTCCAGGATATTTAAAGCCGTTCTGGCATCACCGTCAGCAAATGTGGCGATGGCGCTAAGCTGCTGATCTGTGATCTGTACACACTGTTCTTTGAAACCGAGCGGATTTTGTAATGCATTTGTCATTAACTGAACCAGGTCTTTTTCCTCCAGCGGTTTTAACACAAATACCTGACATCTGGACAGAAGCGCGGCATTTATCTCAAAAGAAGGATTTTCTGTAGTCGCGCCAATCAGTAAGATGCTGCCCTTTTCCACATAAGGCAGAAAGGCATCCTGCTGAGCCTTGTTGAAGCGGTGGATCTCGTCTACGAATAGTACGGTGCGTATGCCCATGCGGCGGCTGTCCTCCGCCTGCTTCATCACATCTTTGATCTCTTTGATTCCGCTGGTCACGGCGCTGAAATTAATAAAATCCGCCTTAGTCCGCTGGGCTATGATGCTTGCCAGAGTCGTTTTGCCCACGCCGGGCGGACCCCAGAAGATCATGGAGGATATGCGGTCACGCTCAATCAACTGCCGCAGCATTTTTCCTGTTCCAAGCAGATGCTCCTGCCCGACGAATTCTTCCAAAGAACAAGGCCGCAGCCGGCTGGCTAACGGTGCAGTGCGCGGCCGATCATCAAATAAAGACATTTGTTCCATTAAGGTTCCCCCAATCTGGATTCGGTTCATGTTTATGCAAATGGTATGAACTTATTTTACCATATCGAATGTACGTTCGCAACAAAAAGCGAATATAAGATGAAAGCAAAGTATGAAAAAAAATATAATTGTTTATTTCATGTACAGCAGCATGTAATAAAGTACGGGCTGGCTGGCGAAAACATGCTATAAAACCGTAAGGCAAGCGACAAAGTACGGGCTGGCTGGTGGAAACATGCTATAAAACCGTAAAGCAAGCGACAAAGTACGGGCTGGCTGGCGAAAACATGCTATAAAACCGTAAGGCAAGCGACAAAGTACGGGCTGGCTGGCAGAAACATGCTATGAAACCGTAAAGCGAGCGACAAAGTACGGGCTGGCTCGTGGAAAGTTGCTATGAGACCGTAAAGCAAGCGACAAAGTACGGGCTGGCTGGCGGAAACATGCTATAAAACCGTAAAGCAAGCGACAAAGTACGGGCTGGCTGGCGGAAAGTTGCTATGAGACCGTAAAGCGAGCGACAAAGTACGGGCTGGCTGGTGGAAAGTTACTATGAGACC
>JAQUWF010000116.1 GCA_028692975.1 Lachnospiraceae bacterium | reverse complement strand
TACTTTTATTATACTACAAATGCTCTATAAAGCCTATGTTTACGTGTGGTTTATTCAGTTTTCAATATGCAGACAAATGATTAGTTAATATGATTCAGCCTGATAGTTTTCGGACAGTCTCCCCTGTGCCGAAGTGTACCTGCTTAATGTGGCTGGGATAGTTGTAATATTTCTTTTACTAATCATCGCCATATCAATCCCTCCTGTCTGCTTTCCGGGTTCTCATCTTGCGCGTTTGTTGGAATGATTTTGCCTCACAGTGACCATCGGTATAACAAATTTTCACATTGCGTGTATCCACAAGTTCGATGTACCGAACCAAATAAGGCAGGCGCGGCACATCACGCACCATATCCTTTAGAGTATCCTCCCAGATTTTGGAAGCATTGCCACATCCTTTTGTCCGGCAATGCCAGAAAGCTGCAGAAGTACCGTCTTTGTAATGGCGCAGTTGGCGGACGGCAGAATGTCCACAATGGGGACAGTGGATAAGCCCGGTGAATGGATTCTGTGTATGGGGATTCCGGTTGATGCCCTTGCATTGTCTGGAAAACTGTTCTCTTAGCTGGGCGTTCCAGCAGTCCGTCCGGGCAGTGGAGTGCCATTGCCGCTGTAGAATGCTGCCGTTTTTGAAATGGAATACAAGCTTGTCACACCCAACCACCGCAATAGTTTCTATTTCTGCGGCGAAGATTTTCGGATCAAAAGAGGAGAGTTGGAGAACTTCACCACTGAGTGATTCAAGCATGTGCTCCGGTATGGATTTCGCTCCACAGCAGGCAGTTCCATTCTTGCGCTTGCTGCGACAGATCCATATGGTGTACTCCTGCTCGTTGTTTTTGCCACACCGTCGTGTGCTCCTTTCATATATACTGCCGCAGCTGCCGCACCGCACATGCCCGCTGAAACAGGAGCGGTTTCCTACGTCTCTTGGCTGCATCATTTTGGTCTGGACTTCCCGGAAAATCTCCATGGAAATGATGGCTTCGTGGGTGCTTTTTACAAAAAATTGCGGCAGTTCACCACGGTTATACCGTCTGACTTTGTGGATGAGGTCTGTGGTGAAAGTCTTTTGCAGCAGCGTGTTCCCGGTGTAGGTAATGTTGCACAGCACACCTCGTATGCTGGAGTCGCAGAAGGAATAGCCTCCGGCGGTGCGCAGGCCATCGGCGTCCAGTTCCTTTTTGGTTTCCGTGCGGGATTTCCCTTTGAGAAAATTTTGGAAAATGTATCGGACGATGGCAGCTTCTTCGGGTATGATGACCATCTGATCTCCCTCCCAGTGATATCCGAGGACGCGGAAATGCCCGGCTGGAATGCCCTGCTCGAATTTCTTGCGGATGCGCCATTTCACATTATCGCTGATACTGCGGCTTTCCTCCTGGGCGAAGGAGGCAAGGATGGTCAGCATCAGTTCCCCATCATCCGTAGCCGAATCCAGCTGCTCCTTTTCGAAGCGGACCGCTACTCCCAGCGATTTCAACTGCCGGATAGAAGTCAGAAGGTCCACGGTATTGCGGGCGAAGCGGCTGACGGATTTGGTGAGGATGATATCGATTTTCCCAGCATGGCAGTCGGAAAGCAGCTGTTGCCATTGGGGACGGCTGCCGCTGGTGCCGGAGATGCCGCAGTCCGCATAAACACCGGCATATTCCCATTGTGGGTTTTGCTGTATCGGCCTGGTATAGTAGCTGACCTGGGCGGACAGCGAATGTTTCAGATCCGCCGAGTCCAGAGATACCCGGGCATAGGCGGCGGTGCGATCCCGGCGGGGACTGGGCGGCAGGGTGTTTTGCAGGGGTGTTACATGCTTGCATTTGTCATCATTAGTCATAATCATATGGCTCCTTTCGTTTTTGCTTGTCTGTAAAATGCATGTTCATGCTAACACACCAGACACCTTTTTGATAGAAAATGGGTAAGAGAAGTAACAAGCATATGTGCCTTACCCAATCGATACATGAAAGAGAGGTCATCGGTGCTTGGGGAGGAGTCAAAAACTTAAATTGTTGGTCAAAATGGGTAAGGGGATGCTAAAATCTGCGCCGCTTACCCAGCTCATACTTAAAAGCAAGCGCAGACTTATGCCGGGCCAGTGAAAATGGGTAAGGAAGGGAACAAGCATATGTGCCTCACCCAATCGATACCTGAAAGAGCGGTCAAAAACTTAAATTGTTGGTCAAAATGGGTAATGGGATGCCAAACCCTGCACCACTTACCCAATCCATACTTAAAAGCAAGCGCAGACTTACGTCCAGCCGATGAAAATGGGTAAGAGAAGGAACAAGCATATGTGCCTTACCCAATCAGTGCTTGAGAGAGCAGCCAAAAACTTAAATTGTTGGTCAAAATGGGTAAGGAACTGCCAAACCCTGCGCCGCTTACCCAATTCATACTTAAAAGCAAGCGCAGACTTACGCAAAGCCGATGAAAATGGGTAAGGAGTTGCTAAATCCTGCACCGCTTACCCAATCCATACTTAAAAGCAAGCGCAGACTTACGTCGAGCCGATGAAAATGGGTAAGAGAAGGAACAAGCATATGTGCCTTACCCAATCAGTGATTGAGAGAGCGGTCAAAAACTTAAATTGTTGGTCAAAATGGGTAAGGAGATGTCAAATCCTGCACCACTTACCCAATCCATACTTAAAAGCAAGCGCAGACTTACGTCGAGCCGATGAAAATGGGTAAGAGAAGGAACAAGCATATGTGTCTTACCCAATGGATGAATGAAAGAGCGGTCATCGGTGCTTGGGGAGAGGTCAAAAACGTAAATTGTTGGTCAAAATGGGTAAGGAACTGCCACCCCCTGCACCACTTATCCAATCAGCACCCAGCCTGCACTGAAAAGATATTTCTTGACATAATTCCTGTTTTTGATACAATTAAAGTGATTCTATGATGCATACCATTTATACAGATGTTTAAGCATTTATCCGAGACATATAAGGTATAAAATAATAAAAGCGTGGAGGCGGGGGTCACCACGCTTTATTGCTTGACAAAGAGTGAGCAGCTTCAGAGAAATGAGGAGATATTTTGGAAAAATCCAAACATTTAAAATATAAAAAGTATACGGCGATCGTGACAGTTCTGATCACCCTGGTTGTGGCTGCGACCGTGACATTTGCCTGGTATGTTTACAACACCGAAAAACATACCACAAATGTACATATGGCGGCAGGTGCAGGGGCGTCTTTGCAGATCAGCAACACCTACGGAGGAACCTATGGGCAGTCGGCAGTGCTGGAAGAATTTGTCGGCACCCTGAATCCGGTTTCTACCAATGTGATCAATGGGGGCGATGGCTTCCAGAAGGTTTTGGGATTCAGCAATGGATCAGAGATGCAGCCGAATCTGGTGGCGAGTCTTTTCGGCGGGGGGGAATTCAGCGATTATTACAACACGCAACTGTTTCTGCGCAGCAACGGCGGCGATACCAGGATCTATCTGGCGGATATCGGATATGAGGACAGCAATGCGGCGCAGCCTATTTCTACGGCTATTCGCGTAGGTATCGTGACGCACAAGCCGGGCCAGAATCAGCCGGTGGACCGGGAATATGTCTTCGCCATCAATCAGGGGGCGAATCCAGAAGCAGAATATAACACGGCAACGGGACAGGAAGGGTATGTGCTGGATTCCGCAAAGACCGATGGGACTACCGTGCCATTTACGCCCTATACCAGCGACAATTATTGTGATTATGACAGTGATACAGGCATGGTGAGCCTGAAGACAGATTCCGTGCCACTGTGTACCGTGGGCGGAACCGATGGGGGCGATTACGGCGATTCGGTGCAGGTAGATATTTATATCTGGCTGGAAGGCTGCGACAAGGACTGCACAGGCAATCTCAGTTCCATGACACTGCGTAATCTGGCCTTATCTTTCGCCGGATACACAGAGTAGCAAATAACAAAAAGCACGGGAGGTGAGACATGTGGATCAAAAAAAAATGAAAGCACAGCTGATACTTGCCTGGGTGAGTGTTCTTGCAGTACTGGCAGGCATTACGGCGGTAACCTTTGCCTGGTTTTCTTTTCGTGCGTCTACCAATGTAGAGCCTATGAGCAGCACCATCAGCCAGGGGGATGCCAGTCTGTTGATTTCCAACGCGTCCACAGGCCCCTTCGAAACCCAGTGCGCCCTGAATTTTGATGCCAATCCCGATACACTGGATCCCGTATCCACGGCAGACCTCACATCCTTTTACCAGACAGCGGGGCAGAACAGGGACGGCATCTCCATCTCGTATCAGGATATTACCGACCAGCGAGACGACCATGTTCTGAGCGGAACGGTATACCTGCAGAGCACAGGAGGCACCAATCAGGTGTATTTCCTACCATCTGCGTTCAATCTGGGCGCGGATGCACAGACCATGGCGGCTCTGCGTCTGGGGATGCGCATCACCATAGACGGCCAGACTACCATGTATGTATTCCGGCTGGACGGACTGATGAGCGGCGATCCGGAGAGCACACAGACCGTGCCCACAGCAGGGACGGTAGTCAGTGCAGTAGATGCGTCGGGAAATGCAGATTACACGGCTGATCCGTCCGAACAGATCACCGACTATATGGCAGTGGAAAATGGTGCGGAGGATGCGGCACCACAGGCTGGAACCAATGTTTTGTGCACGCTGGGAAGCGAGCAGATCGCATCGGTAGAGTACTGGATCTATCTGGAGGGCTGCGACGAGAATTGTCTCAAATCAGTACAAAGCAGCGATGTCCCGGTTCAATTTGGTTTCGCCGGGATACCAGGGGAGGTAGAAAGATGAAGAATGTAGGAAAGGTTCTGCGCACGATTTTCTGGACGGTGACGGTGCTGGCTATGCTGGCTACGGTCACCATGGCGACCTATGCCTGGTTTACCAGCAATCGGACGGTTACCACGGATACGGCGACTTCGCGGACCGGCACCGGAGACTTGACGCTGCAGATCAGCGAGCAGGGCGGCAATGCCTTTACCCCGGTGGAAGAGGCGGCTATCGTACAGGTGAATCAGACGGCAGAGGAGAATCTGCTGCCCGTATCCACCGGAGATCTGCAGAATTTTGTCTATAACGGAGCTACCGTGGAAGGACAGGCAAGAAGCTTTTCCAGAGTGGATAATGAAGCATATTATTATCATGGACGCATCTTCCTTCGGGCAGAAGCGGAAAACATGCAGGAGGGCGCCAGACTTGCCTTATATCTGGATCAGGCAGATGCAGCGGGCGGCGCTATGGTCAGTACCGATTCCGGCGATCTGCTGGCGGCGGCAAGGCTGGGACTCATGTTTGATGAGGATGCACAGAGCACGGTGATCTTTCGCCTTTCCGATGATTACAGCAGCACAGGAACGGCGGGGAATACCTTTCTGAACGGGACGCGGCTTGGTGACAACGAAGTGCTTTCCTGGAATGGCAGCGGCGTATCCACTGTGGCAGACCCAAGCGTGACGCTGGATCAGTATACGATCCAGATGGATGACACCACAGTCACACGACCGAAAGCACCCCTGCTTTATATGGACTTCAATCAGGTCTATCAGGTGGATATTTATTTTTATGTGGAAGGCTGTGATCCGGACAGTGCGGAGAATGTTTATCATGACGGCGGGAACCTGCATCTGGCATTTTATGGAATGATGGCATAGAGGAGGACGCTCATGAGAGATAAAAAGAAAAAGGCGGCACATCCGGTCTATACCTCCATACTTTTGCTCCTTTGTGCAGTGGCGGCAGTGACGGCAGTGACCATAGCGTGGCTGTCTATCGCAGACAGTACAAGGGTCCGCAGCATGAACCTGGACGTGACATCGGGCGTTTCCCTCCGGTTCGATCTGGATCCACATGCGACATTTGACGAATACATCCAGACGCTTACCTTCCCACAGATCGCTGCGCGTCTGCAGCAGGACAAGGGTTTTTCCATGGAACAGACCCCATTGGAGCCGGTCACCACCAGCAACTTCACAGAATTCACCCTGGAGAATGGTACGGTGGTGTCTTCCCAGAGCGGAGCCTATCTGGAATTCGAGTTAAACTTTATGGCATCCCGGGATATGATCGTCCATCTTTCTTCCGCAAATGGTGCCAATGGCCAGAATGGCACGGTGGTTTCTTCCGACAATGCAGCACTGCCACAGGCCATGCGCATCAGCTTTACGGTGGACGGAACGACTTCCATATACGATCCGGGCATGGGGCAGGGCAGCACGGACTACAAGGGCGGCAAGTTCTTTGGACTTCCGTCCACAGGTATGGTCTACGGGGATGACAATGCATTGTTTAGCCTAAAAGAGGGTGTGAACAAAACAGCACTGGTCCACGTGTGGCTGGAAGGCACAGACGAGGCCTGCACCGATGCACTGAAGGGAGCAGATTACTCCATTTCTCTGCGTTTTGAAGGCACGGACGAGAACAATCAGCTGTTCGAGGAAGCAGAAGAGCGGTAATATGGGAGGAAAGAGAAAAATACCCAAGAAGGTCTTGTAGAATATAGGAAAACAAGGTAAAATAAACAGATAAGTTGATACATTACAGAATAACATGCGACAAAATATGAGAGAATACGAGGAGCGGAGATAAGATGAAGGTTGTCAAACGAATAGGAGTTGTTTTGGTAAGTGTTTTGCTATGGTGCGTGATTCTGCTTGCTGCATTATACGCCTTTACCATACTTGCTACCAGAGATAATGCAAATGTTACGAATATAGCAGGCTTTACCCCGATGGTGGTCCAGACGGATTCCATGGCACCGGAGTTTTATGCAGGGGATCTGATCTTCGTGAAGAAATGTGATCCTGCAACGCTTAAAGTAGGTGACGTAGTTACCTTCCACACGATTATTGACAATGAATATGCATTGAATACCCACCGTATCGCATCCATCGACGAGAGCAATTCCGTTCGGAGCTATACGACCAAGGGTGATAATAATGAGATCGAAGATACCCATATGATTTCTGATGGCGATATCGTCGGTGTCTACGTTGGACATTTACCGAAGTTCGGCAAGGTGATGGATTTCCTGTCTGACAGTGTTGGGTTCATGCTGATTATCGTACTGCCTATGCTGCTGTTCTTTATCTATCAGGTATATCACCTGATCATGGTATCTGTGAACTTGAAGAAGGCTGTGGCACTTGAGACCGCCGAGGCAAAGATCGACCAGCAGGATGCGGACAGTGAGGCTGCGCGCAAGGCGAAGCAGGAGGCGGAAGAGATGCTGGCCCAGGCACAGCGGATTCGTGAGGAAGCAGAAGCCATGAAGGCAGATGCCGCCAAGGGACAGATAAAGGACGAGAAGAAAGCAGGAGAATAAAATGAGTGATTTCCTCAAATTCGCATATGAGATAATTTCGAAGATCGTTTATAACATCGCGCAGTTATTGTATGCATTTGTTAAACTGTTTATTACGGGATGGATTGAATATTTTCAGATTTTCACCACCTATTTTTCTACACTGAATCTGCTGGGGAAGATATTATCGGTATTGCTGATGGTAGTATTGGTCGGCATAGCTGTGTTGCTTGTGGTGATACTGATCCGTCGCATGGTGCTGCGGATCAGGCTGAAGGCTGATAAGGCAGACAACAGCGAGCTCTACAGAGAGATCGGAAGGCTGAATAAACAGGTGCTTTCTCTGATCGATGAGAAAAACAGAATACTTGCATTAAAAGTAAACACCATGGGGGGAGTCGAAAAGATTCCCTACATGGGTGCTTCTGCTTTAGTGCATGATACGATTCCCACCGTTGAAAATGTTACGGACGGAGAAGGAAATGTGGTCAGTGCAGAAGGCCAGCATCCGGCATCCATCGCCGGAAGCAATGGCGGTGTTTTTGAGACCAGGATCGAGGAGGGCAGCCTGACCAATGCTATGGTAGCGGCCTCCGAGGCGGCGGCCCAGGCAAGAGAAAAGGCAGCGAACACCATGAACGAGGGACAGAGCCGTTTTCCGAAACTTGCACTTGTGGACCAGAAATACATGAAATTCGAGTACCCACAGCTTAATACAGAAATTTCTCTGCAGGAGTTTGTAGAAGGTTACCGTCTGTTTGCAGCCAGCCAGATGAAGCTGTATTATAGCCCGGAGATCATCCGGCGTTTCGTGGCAGGTATGGCAGCCAGCAAATTACTGATCCTGGAAGGTATCTCTGGTACAGGTAAGACCAGTCTGCCGTATTCCTTCAGCCGTTACGTGTGCAATCCGGCGACCATCGTATCGGTGCAGCCGTCTTATCGTGACAGAACAGAATTGCTTGGATACTTCAATGAATTCTCCAAACGATTTAACGAAACGGAATTCCTGCGTGCGCTCTATGAGGCGAATTACCGCCAGGACCCAAGCTTTATCGTGCTGGACGAGATGAACCTTGCCCGTATCGAGTATTATTTCGCAGAAATGCTGTCCGTACTGGAAATGCCCAGTCAGGATGAATGGATACTGGACCTTGTTCCTACTCAGTGGGAGGGTGATCCGGAGAAAATCATAGACGGAAAGATCCAGGTACCGAATACCATATGGTTCGTCGGCACGGCGAATAACGATGATTCTACCTTTACGATTACCGACAAAGTATACGACAGAGCCATACCAATCGAGCTGAATGACCGTGCAGCGACCTTTGAATGCGAGATGCAGCCGGCTTGCTGTATCTCCACCGAACACTTGCAGGAGATGTTTGTGAAGGCGAAAGAAGAGTATCCACTCTCCAGCGATGCCTTGGAAAAGATGGGCAAAATGGATCAATATCTCCAAACGCGTTTCAAGCTTGCCTTTGGTAACCGTATTGTGAAGCAGATGTATGATTTCGTTCCGGTCTATGTATCCTGTGGCGGTACTGAGCTTGGAGGTATGGATTACATCATCGCACGTAAAGTGTTGAAGAAATTCGAAAGTATGAATGTCAATTACGTAAGTGATGAGATCAAGGGTCTTATCGCATATATGGAGAAGATCTTCGGCAAGACTGCTATGCCGGACAGTAAAGCATATCTGGAGCGGATCCAGAATCTTTATTAAGCGAACAAAAGCAGCGTAGGCACTCGATGAAAGGATAATTGTGGGACCATGGCAAATACATTAGATGATTTATATTTTAAATATATTGACCGTGTGGGATCGACACTGGAAGATGACAGGTATTTTCAGTACCTGTATACCATGGTGCAGGCAGGCAACAATGTGTTGCAGCAAAAGCATCGGATCCTGAACAAGGTAGTCGATGAGCGATGGATATCCACGATTGAAGACAGCCTGGATGCGATTAACAATATCATAGATAAGCCAAGAAGGTTTATTGCCACCAGTGAGGAGGTCGTGCCCGTTTCCCTTGCGAAGAAGATCACAGCGGACAGTGTGCGGCATCTCAGCATGAACACGCAGTTTATCGCAGGTAATGAGGATGGGAATATACAGCCCACCAAAATATTGAATGTTACCACAGAAGAGAGCTTTGATCTGTACGAGAACCGCTTTATTTATCATCTGATCCATCGGCTCATAGCCTTTGTAGATAAGCGTACGGACGTTATCTTCTGGTCTACGGGCAATGAGACCAGCAACACCCTGTCCATGGAAAGTGCGGTGGACGATGCTTACGAGCAGATCAACTACAAGATCGAGATGACTATCAAAAACACCCAGAGTCTGGTGGAAAATGATAACGATAACATGCAGGTCTTCATGCGCATCGACCGTGTGAGACGTCTGGTATTTGCGCTGCGCACCAGCGCTTTTTACAGTATCATGGCAGGATGTGCGAAGGTACATTCCCCCATCCAGCGAACGAATCTGATGATGAAGGACCCGGATTACCGCAAATGCTACAAGCTCTGGCAGTTCATGGAAAGCTATGACGAGGTGGGGTATACCATCGTCCCGGAAGACTCCACACTGGAATTCGACGAAGAATATCTGATCCAGATGTACACCAATATGATTACGAATTATACCGTGTTCAAGAGTATCCTGGAGACGGACGAGCGGGATCTGGTAGAATTGCAGAAGAAACGCCGCAGACCCATCCAGCCGAAATTCGTCAAACAGATCAAAGAAGAACGCGTGGATAATCGCGACCTGCCCGATGTGGAGGTGCGGAGAGTCTTCGTGGAAGAGGTGACTCAGGCGCAGCTGGACGCAGAAGAAAAACTGGAAGAAATGACCAGCCGCTTTGAGGA